>JAITDQ010000325.1 GCA_031282485.1 Tannerella sp.
CAAAAGGAAAAGAGGAAGGAAAAAGAGAAGGAAAAAGAGAAGGGAAAAAGGAAGGAAAAAGGGAAGGGAAAAAGGAAGGGCAAAAAGAAGGCATCGAAATTGCAACAGTCAAGTTTGTCCTCAATGCAGCCGACAGAGGTATACCGACAGAAGAAATTGCCGGTATAACGGATCTGACAGTTGAGCAGGTGCATACTATTCTGCGAAAAAGAGAATAGCAGATGAAAACATATTACGACAATGTCATGAGCATGGAGAGTTTAAGTCTTTTCACAGAGTATGCAAGAAAGGAAGGAAAAGAAGAAGGCTTCGAAATCGGAGAAAAAAGAGGCCTCGAAATCGGAAAAAAGCGAGGCTTCAAAATCGGAAAAAAGGAAGGCTTCAAAATCGGGAAAAAGGAAGGCATCGAAATAGCGACAGCCAAGCTTGTCCTCAATGCAGCCGGCAGAGGTATACCTGTAGAAAAAATTGCCGGAATAATGGAGTTGACAGTCGAGCAGGTACGTACTATCCTGCAAAACGGACAAAAATCAGACGCCTGAGCGCAGAACGTTTATGCCTGTTCGCAGACTGTGCATAGCAGAAAAGAAAAGCGCCGGGAGGCTGCCTCAAACTCAAAAATCCTTTGAAACGTTATCGTAAGAGGGGCGATTTCCTTTACCTGAAATCGCCCTTTTGTCTCTCAAACAGTCCTTATTCGCTCTTATGGAGAAGGCTGTGTCGACGTTTTCCCCTGTTTTGTCGGTTTTTTGCGGTCATTTCGTCGATTTTCTATTGCGGGGACGGACTTTTATCACTTACATTTGCAACATCGAAAACCGAAAACTTTCATTAAAACGTAAAAAAAATGAACACAACAATTGAAAACAAAAAAAATGTATTATCTGCGGTATCCTCCATTATTTTAATGGTCGCCGCCGGTTTGTTACTTAATCGGACATTAACCGTTTTTTATCACACAACTCCCGCTTTGACGGTAATCTCATTATCGCTTTTATCCGTATTCCTGTATGTCGCGGGAGCGTATCTTATGGGTCGGTATGCGAACAGGAAACGCCTGTACCGGTTTCGCGGCGGGACAAACGACGGCGTCATATTCGCGTTGCTGCTAATCGCCTTCGGGATACTTCTCCTCGGATTCAATACCGGTCACCTCCCTTCCGAATGGAAAAGTTTCCTTCTCTCCTGGCCGATGTTGCTTCTTGTCATAGGGCTGCTGAATGTATGCAGGTGTAATCTTGTATTCGGGATAATAGTCGCCGCAATCGGCAAATTCTTCCTCTTTCCGAGAGCAGCCGGCATATACCCCGACGACAGGATATACGAACAGTTCACATCCACCTACTGGCCTGTACTTATCATCATCTTCGGCGTTCTGATATTCCTTTCCGTTATAATGACTCCCAGACGGTTCCTTTGCCGGCACTATAAAGGCAACCGGAAAGACTCATTCACCGAAAATACCGGAAATATCGGAAATCAAGACGGGAAAATAAATTACCAACAGACGTTCAGCGGAACGGAACAGGTCATTTTAGACCCCATATTCAAAGGCGGCAACATCGAAACAACGTTCGGAGGAATAGACCTCGACCTTCGGCGTACTTCGCTTGCGGAAGGCGACACGTTCCTGAATATCAAAACAACGTTCGGAGGAGTCGTAATAAAAGTTCCCGACAGCTGGGAGATTGAAATTCACTCGAACGCGTTCGCCGGCGGGGTGAACGATTCGAGAGTGAAAAATAATGACAGGGACAAAAGCCGGAAACTTGTCATTATAGCGAAATGCACATTCGGAGGCGTAGAAATCAAATAGATGAATCCATTCTATGAATACGGGAAAACGTATATCGCAGCATGTTTCGTAACCGCCGCGATATACGCTTTCACCGCCGGAAATCAACCGGCGCCCTGCCGTATAATAGACGCGTGTATCTACGGCAGTACGCTTTGCCTCGCAGGGATAACACTCTGGAATGTATTCACCTTTGCATTTCCCGGGCAGCATAAGCTGAAATACCTTTCCGTCCTTGCCATACTGTCGTGCCTTTTAATCGTCGGGACAGAGACTTTTGCGATGTACCTCTGCGCACCCTCTTTATTTAAATATTTCGCCGAGACCATCCCCGTACGCATCCTTATCACGCTGTTAATATTTATCGTTATCCGGTTGTACTGTCTTTTACATAACAGCAAAGAAGAGGCATCCGGAAACGAATTAACCGGAAAAAATACGGCAGCGTCACAACCAATCGACCGCATCACGATACGCAGCGGACAAAAAATCAAAATAATCCCTGTCGACGAAATCATCTATATAAAAGCCGACGGCGATTATGTCTCCGTCCACACCGCCGAAGGAAGCTGGCTGAAGGAACAGACGATGAAACATACCGAAGATTTACTGCCGCCGGACAAATTTGTACGAATCCACCGCTCATACATCGTAAACACGAACCATATCAGTCGAATTGAACGTTACGGCGAACATCAGCAGGTAGTGCTGCACAACCGGGAAAAAATAAAAATCAGCGCCGCGCGCTATCATTCTTTGAAACAAATCTTGGGATTTTGATTCTTATGCCGTATATTTGCCTCTTTAAAATACGATTTGAAAATGCAACAGGATAAGACACTTAAAAGCAAGGGAAGTTTTGGAACGGCAGCCGTTTACCTGACATCCGTTTCGTCCATTCTCGGCGCTATTTTGTTTTTGCGTTTCGGCTTTGCGACCGGCACGCTCGGCTTCTGGGGTGCAACCGGCATCATTCTGGTAGGTCACATGATTACAATACCGACGGCGCTGGCCATTTCCGAACTTGCGACAAACACGCGCGTGGAAGGAGGGGGCGAATATTTCATCATTTCACGTTCGTTCGGCCTTAAAATAGGTTCTACGATAGGAATCACCCTTTTCCTTTCACAGACGATCAGCATCGCCTTCTACATAATCGCTTTCGTCGAATCGTTCCAGTTCCTTTTCGACTGGTGCAGGAACAGTCTGGGTTTCGAACTCCCGAAACAGGTGATAAGCGTCCCCACCCTCCTCCTGCTGGCTTATTTCATCTTAAAAAAAGGTTCCGGTTCGGGAATGAAACTGCTGTATCTCGTTAATTTCATCCTGTTCATATCCCTTTTGCTGTTTTTCACAGGGAAACCGATTGAAGTTCCCGACGACCCGTCCTATATTGTCGGTAACAACTTCGGCTTTTTCAACAAAGAAAAATTCTTCATGATTTTTGCGATTTGTTTCCCTGCCTTTACCGGGATGACGGCGGGAGTCGGACTTAGCGGCGATTTGAAAAACCCCGGCAAATCAATCCCTCTGGGGACGATGCTCGGCACATTTACGGGATTGATCGTATACATTTTTGTCGTCTGGAAGCTTTCCGCCTCCTCTTCTCAAGCCGACTTGCTGGGCGACCAGATGATCATGTCGAAGATAGCGCTGTTGGGAGCGGTCATTATCCCGATCGGGTTAGCCGCCTGCACCTCGTCGTCGGCTATCGGTTCCATGATGGTTGCGCCCCGTACGCTTCAGGCCATTGCTGCCGACCGCACATTCCCTTTCAGGCAGTTGAACATCTTCCTGTCGAAGGTAAAAGGCGAAACGCGCGAGCCGGTAAACGCCTCCACCGTCGCTTTTGCGATAGCGCTCGTTTTCATCCTCCTGGGCGACGTAAACAGCGTGGCGGAAATAATCTCCATGTTTTTCCTCATAACATACGGCACACTGTGTCTCAATTCATTCCTTAACCACTTCGGCTCGCCCCCGTCCTACCGTCCGCGTTTCAAGTCAAAATGGTTTTTATCTCTGGGAGGCTTTTTGCTGTCGGTTTGGGTGATGTTCATGATTAATCCGTTATACACTATCTTGTCGTATGGCGTTATTGTCCTGATTTACCTCTTCATCGAACGATACAATAAGGAAAGCAAAGGACTGGTGAATATCTTCAAAGGAGCGCTGTTCCAGCTGAACCGCCAGATACAGGTTTACATGCAAAAGCACCAGTCAAGCATGGACAACGAAGAATGGCGTCCCGCCGCCATTTGTGTGTCGACACATTCCTTTGAACGCGAAAAAATTCTCGAATTGATGAAATGGATAAGTTACCGGCATGGCTTCGGCACATACTTCCATTTAATAGAAGGATACTACAGCAAGCAGACATATAATGAATCGAAAGCCATGCTGGAACAGCTTATCAACAACACAAGGGATCGCGGCAGCGCCCTCTACATAGACACCATGATTTCGCCCTCGTATACTTCGGCAATCGCGCAGGTCATACAGACACCTTCCATTTCCGGCATGGAGAACAATATGGTGATTTTTGAATACGACAAGCGTTATCCCGGTGAACTGCGTAACATCCTCAGCAACGTGAATCTGGTTCGCGCCGGCCGCTTCGACGTCGGCATACTGGCCATATCGGAACATTTCCTGAAACTCAGGAACGGCATACATGTATGGATACGCGATAACGACGGATACAATACCAATTTCATGATATTGCTGGGATACATCATCATGTCCCACCCCGACTGGAAAAAAAGCTATCTGAAGATATTCCTGGCAAGCACGAAAGAAGATATTTCGGAAATAAAAGAAGCGCTGAAACAGCGCATAGCCGAGGGCAGACTGCCGATCACGCTCACAAACATCGAATTTGTAATGATCGACGAAGCCCGCAAATTCTCCGACGTCGTCAAAGAACATTCATCGAAAGCGGGACTGACGATAATCGGTTTCCACGAAGACAGGATAAAACACGACCCGGAAACATTCTTTAA
>JAITDQ010000350.1 GCA_031282485.1 Tannerella sp.
CTGGCCGACCCCATCACCTACATGCAAGTGCATAATGAAGCTGTCCGTACGCGCGACCCGTTGGGAATTACGCTTTACAGTCAAAATAAAATTGACAACACCATCCGCGGCGGAAATCCTTACGTCTATCCGGCTAACGACTGGTACAAACTCATGTTCAACGATATTACCCAAAACCAGCGGGTAAATTTCAACCTGAACGGAGGAGGAAAAATCGCACGCTACTACATTGCAGCAACTTTCAATAATGACAACGGAAACCTGAAAGTGAACAAAATGAATAACTTCAACAGTAATATCAATGTTCAAAGATTCATGTTGCGGACAAATGTAAACATCAATGTCACGCCCACAACGGAAGTGAAAGTCCGTCTCCAGGGCAAATTTGATGATTACCGCGGCCCGATCGACGGCGGAGAAGTCATTTACCGGAAAGTCATGCGTTCCAACCCCGTGTTGTTTCCTCCCTACTATGCTCCGGACGAGGCCAACATTTATACCCAGCACATCCTGTTCGGCAATTACGACAAGGCGCAATATACGAACCCGTACGCCGACATGACGAAAGGGTACAAGGAATCTTCCGATTCGCAGATGTTTGCACAGTTTGAACTGGAACAGAATTTCGATTTCCTCTTAAAAGGTCTCTCTTTCCGCGGCATGTTCAACACTTCGCGCTATTCCTATTTTGATGTGCAACGTTTCTATTCACCTTTCTATTATAATGTAATGTTCTACGACAAGGCTAAGGACTTATACCGGTTGTCGCTTTTGAATGAGCAGTCCGGGCGCGAATACCTGGATTATGTCGAGGGACAGAAAAAAGTAGAAACCGCGATGTATATGGAAAGCGCCCTGAACTGGAATCAGACGTATAACGAAGATCACAATGTGGGGGGCATGCTGGTGTTCACCATGCGCGACTACCTGGCCGCCAATGCCGGAGATTTGCAAAAATCCCTCCCGTCGCGGAATGTGAACCTGGCCGGACGTTTTACGTACGCGTTTGCATCGAAATACTTCGCCGAGTTCAATTTCGGGTATAACGGTTCCGAACGCTTTGCCGCAAAGGAACGTTTCGGGTTCTTCCCGTCCGGAGGCGCCGGATGGATTATTTCGAATGAAGCGTTTTACGGCGACGGATTGAAAAAGATTCTTCCCAAATTTAAACTCAAAGGCACTTACGGTTTGGTAGGAAACGATGCAATCGGATCGGAATCCGACCGCTTTTTCTATCTCTCCAATGTAAATATGGAAAATGCAGACCGCGGATCCGCCTTTGGTACGTACGGGAATTTTGGCGGCGGCTATTCCCTGACGGGCATTTCCATTTCCCGTTATCCGAATGATTTAATTACATGGGAAATATCGAGAAAATTAAACGTGGGTTTCGAAGCCAGTTTATATGACAAGCTGGAAATCATCATGGACTATTTTACGGAACACCGGTCAAATATCCTGATGGCGCGTCAATCGATCCCGGCTACAATGGGACTTCAGAGCGCCATAAGCGCCAATATCGGCGAAGCCAACTCCCACGGAGTAGATATATCTTTTGATTATACCCATTATATAAACAAGGATTTATGGCTGAAAGGACTGGCGAATTACACGTATGCAACCAGTGAATTTCTTGTATACGAAGAACCGGATTATTCCAAAACACCGTGGAAATCACGTATCGGAACTTCGTTGAACCAGACATTCGGATACGTAGCCGAGCGCCTGTTCGTGGACGAAGAAGAAATACGTAATTCCCCGATCCAGTTCGGCACATACATGGCGGGAGACATCAAGTATAAGGATATAAACAACGATGGCAAAATCACGGAATTAGACCAGGTCCCGATAGGTTATCCGACCAGTCCCGAAGTTGTCTACGGTTTTGGTCTCTCCGCCGGTTATAAAAATTTTGACCTCTCCTGCTTTTTCCAGGGATTGGCGAGGGAATCGTTCTGGATCGACCTGAGCGACGACCTGGATAACAACCGGATCGGAACGGCGCCGTTCATCAACAGGGAAGGCGCTTTACTGAAAGCCTACGCCGATGACCACTGGTCGGAAGACAACCGGAATTTGCATGCACTGTATCCCCGTCTGTCGGAAACGCATGTTGAGAACAATGAATATACCTCCACCTGGTTTATGCAAAACGGAGCTTTCCTGCGCTGGAAATCACTGGAATTTGGATATACTGTCCCGGAACGTTTATTCCGGAAACTCATGCTCTCCAATTTCCGCATTTATTTCAGCGGAACAAATTTGATGACATTCAGCAGATTCAAACTTTGGGATCCGGAGATGGGCGGTAACGGACTGGGCTATCCCGTTCAAAAAGTATATAACCTGGGATTACAACTGTCATTCTAATTTTTTATTCAAACATAAAATAATGAGAGATATGAAAATAAATATAAAAATCATTCTTTTGCTGGCCTTTACAGGCAGTTTAAGTTCCTGTGGAGACTATCTGGATGTCGTTCCGGATAATGTTGCAACCATAGACTACGCTTTCCGGAATCGAACAGCCTGTGAAAAGTTTCTGTTTACATGCTACGGATATCTGCCGCGTCATGGCGATGTCGGTTGGGATCCGGCCATGTCCGGAGGCGACGAAATCTGGACACATTCATATATCAGCTGGACTACGCGGAGTTTGGCGCAGGGCACGCAATCCACAATCAGTCCCATCATCAATTTCTGGAACGGGGAAAACGGCGCTCCGAGCAACCTTTGGCAAGGAATACGCGATTGCAATATATTCCTCGAAAATGTGGATAAAGTCGTTGATCTGCCTGCATACGAAAAGAAAAGATGGATTGCCGAAGTCAAGTTTCTGAAAGCTTACTATCATTTTTATCTTTTCAGGGCATACGGGCCAATTCCCATCGTAGACGTAAATATCCCCGCATCGGGCAGTCCCGATGAAGTGAAACCTTACCGCGAGCCGGTGGATGACGTTGTTAAGTACATCGTCGATTTGCTCGATGAAGCTGCGGCCGATCTCCCGATGGAACGTGACATCGTGGAAGGTACGGAAGCCGGAAGAGCTAACAACCTGATCGCCAAAAGTACACGCGCCAAAGCGCTGGTCTATGCCGCCAGTAAACTCTTTAACGGGAATACCGATTATATGAATATTATCGACGAACGGGGCGTTCAACTGTTTCCCCAGGATAATAACCAGGAAAAATGGAAGATTGCAGCCGATGCCTGTCTGGAAGCCATTGAACTGTGTCATGCACAGAACAAAAGACTGTACGACCTGATTGACCCTCAATTGAACATGGAAAACGATACGTTCAAAATACAAACCATGTACCGCCAGACTATTTGCGACCGGTGGAACTGTGAGCTGATATGGGGTGGAGTCAATTACAGCTGTACCGATTTGTCCCGTCAGGGACAGGCCAAAATCATGCGTCTTGCAGCCGAACATATTTCGATTCGTTCGGAATGGGGACCTACCCTGAAAATTGTGGAAAGATATTATTCCGACAAAGGCGTTCCCATTAACGAAGACGTGGACTGGGTGAACAACGGATGGTACCTGAACCGTTATAAAGTACGTCCCGAGCCGTCTTCGGGAAAAGAAAAATTCCTGATAAAAGAAGGACAGAAAACCGTATACCTGCATTATAACAGAGATCCCCGTTTTTATGCAAGCATCGGTTTCGACAGGGGCATTTATTTTGGAAACGGATATACCAAATTTCCCGATAATGTGAAACATTGCGAATTTCGTGTCCGGGAATATTCGGGCATGTCATCCGCTTCCGAGTGTTTTTCCATTACGGGATATTCCGCAAAGAAAGTGCACAGTTACAGGAACGCCGTTACGGAAACGAACGACAATGTGGAGTATTATCCTTTTCCGGTCATCCGTTTAGCCGACCTCTATCTTTTGTATGCCGAGGCGTTGAACGAATACAGCGGGCCAAGCCCGGAAGTATTCCACTATCTCGACCTCGTCCGCAATCGTGTAGGACTTGAGGGCGTTCAGGAATCATGGCGCAAATATTCCGTAAATCCCGAAAAACCGAACAATAAAGACGGTTTACGCGATATTATCCATCAGGAACGCACCATAGAACTGGCTTTTGAAGGCGAACGTTTCTGGGACATCCGCCGATGGAAAAAAATCAGCGAACTCAACGAACAGCCTATGGGCTGGAATAGCTTGCGCGGAGAAACGGAAGAAGATTTCTATACGGTCACTCCCGTAGCTAAAACGCCGGTTCGGTTTTCGGTAAAAGATTATCTCTGGCCGATAAAGGAAAATGAACTGTCTATCAATGGAAAACTTATACAGAATTATAACTGGTAATTTTGAATAACTTAAATATTAATGATATGAATAAATATATATTTTTACTGTTGCTTGCCGTATTATACGGCTGTGCGGAAGATAAGCGACCGGAAATAGTGATTAACAGCGACCCGCCCCAACCGGTATCCGGCGTGCAAGTCATCAATATACCCGGAGGCGCGATTTTGAAATACCAACTGCCCGACGACGAAGATTTGCTGTTCGTGAAAGCATCCTATTCCTACAAGGAAGGACATAAAGCCGAGGCGCGCAGTTCCCTGTATTGCGATTCCCTTAAAATACTGGGCTTCGGCACGGAAGACGAACGAACCGTAGAACTGGTAGCCGTAGACCGCAGCAATAACGAATCGACGCCGGTAAACGCCGTCATCAAACCGTTGGAAGCGCCGGTAAACGCTATAGGGAGAACGATTGAAATGATGCCGGACTTTGGCGGCGTGCATCTTTACTGGCAGAATCCGGATCGCGCGGAAATATCCGTTATACTCGAAAAGGAAGATAATAATAATGAGTTTGTCCCCATCGAAATGTTTTACAGTACGGTTGTGAATGGCGACATCGCAGCCCGCGGGATGGACACGATTCCCGGAAATTTCAGGGCATACGTGCAGGACCGCTGGGAAAACAAAAGCATTGTTACGGAAAACACCATAACGCCTTTGTTTGAACAGTTATTCGACCGATTGAAATTCCAGGCTCTGTACATCGAAGGAGATGAACCCACGGCATGGGGCTGGGTCTTACCCAACCTGTTCGACGGCGACGTCACGACCGGCTTCCATACGGCAAACGGTTCGGGACGCTGGCCGCAGTGGATCACGTTCGACATGGGCATTGTCGGGAAAATCAGCCGTATCAAGGTCTGGCAGCGGGACGAGAATGGTGATTGGATTTTCCGGCACGGAAATCCCAAACGATTTGAAATATGGGGGACTAATGATATCAATAATTTAGCAAACTGGGATGTCTGGACAAAGTTAATGGAATGTGAAAGTATCAAACCTTCCGGTCTGCCGATGGGAGAACATTCCGCCGAAGACCAGGCGATTGTCATCAACGGGGAAGAATTTGTCTGTTCGCCGGAGATGCCTGCCGTCCGCTATCTGCGCATGAAAGTATTGGAGAACTGGTCGGGAGGCGACTTTTTCCATATCATGGAAATTGAAGTCTATGGTCAAATAGAAAATTAATCTGTTAAAAGTATAACCTATGAAATTATATAAATCATTTATTTGTGTGACGCTTTGTTTGATCGCCGGTTTCTTTTCCTGTGACGACATGTATGACTTGCACATCGGATATCTGGAAAGCGGAGAATACATCTATGCCGCTAAAATTGACAGTTTGTCTCCCGGACCGGGAAACAAACGCATCGAAATGGAAGTTTTCATCAATGCCCAGCGAATCGATTTTATCCGGTTTTTCTGGAACGCACGCTATGATTCGCTCGATTTTCGTATAAATAATCAGGTTGGCATTTTCAAAGTGATGATCGAAAACCTCGAAGAACGCGAATATCTTTTCGAAATCGTCAGCTTCGATAAATTCGGAAACCGCTCTCTGCCGTTTGAACTGTCAAGCCTCGCTTACGGCGAATCATATCAGAGATACCTGACAAACCGGAGAATCAGTTCGATAAGCTTGAATGAAAACAGCGAGGCGGTCATTGAATGGCTGGGATTAACCGAAGATGCAATCTATACGACCCTCTACTACACCGACGGGAACGGCAGGGAACAGACGGTCGTGATTCCGCCCTCCGAATCGACCACCGTGATTCCGAATTATTCGACAAGGGAATTTCGTTATGTGACGTCATACCGTCCGGCAGAAAACTCTCCCGACATATTTAATTCGGAAGAAACGACAAACACGTTTCCCGAACCGGAAATTCCGGAAGAAGTTCCGGAAGAAGAGTAAGTAAATATGGCATGAAATGAATTGATTTGCTCAAATTTTCAAATTTTTTTATCGAAAACGTTTTCATGTCGATATTTTTATCTACTTTTGTTTCATTCTATCAATAAAATATTAAAATACTATGAGGAAAATTGTAATTTTATTTGTATTGGGAATGGCATTGTGTATGCCTTCCCTCGTGAAAGCCCAGGGAACACCGTATTGGGCAAAAGAGACTAAAGAACAGAAGGAAAAACGCATGGCATGGTGGACACACGACCGCTTCGGCATGTTTATTCACTGGGGACTGTATGCCTTACCCGCCCGTCATGAGTGGGTAAAGCGGAATGAAAGAATTGCGGACGCGGATTATCAAAAATACTTCGACCGCTTCAATCCCGATCTGTATAACCCGAAAGAATGGGCGGCCAAGGCAAAGGAGGCCGGTATGAAATATGTGGTGCTGACGGCCAAACATCATGAAGGGTTTTGCCTGTGGGACAGCAAACATACCGACTACAAAGTCACCAACACGCCCTACGGGAAAGACCTGATAAAGCCGTATGTCGATGCGTTCCGCGCCGAAGGAATCCGTATCGGATTCTATTATTCGCTGATCGACTGGCATCACCCGGATTTCCCCTATGACGGACTTCACCCGAATGGCCCCGCCGACCCGGAAGAACGCAAAGTCGCCAACGAAAAACGGGATATTAAGAAATACCAGAAGTATCTTAAAGACCAGTTGACGGAACTCCTGACACAGTTCGGCCAAATAGACGAACTGTTCCTCGACTTCTCCTATCCGGGCGAAAACGGCAAGGGACATGACGACTGGGATTCGGAAAACCTTATCCAGCTCATCCGGAAATTGCAGCCCGGCATCCTTATCGACGACCGCGCCGACCTGAACGATACGGAATGGGGATGGGATTTCAAAACACCGGAACAGTTCATGCCGACCGAATGGCCGACCGTCAACGGGCAGCGCGTACCGTGGGAAACTTGCCAGACGTTTTCAGGCTCATGGGGTTATCACCGCGACGAGACTTCATGGAAAAGCGTTAATCAACTTATCGTCATGCTGATTGAAGTCACCAGCAAGGGCGGGAACCTGTTGCTCAACGTCGGCCCGACAGCGCGGGGTCTGTTCGATTACCGCGCAAACGAACGCCTCGAAGGTATGGGAAAATGGATGGCTTACCACAGCCGCTCCATATACGGCTGCACACAGGCGCCGGACGAGTTCGTCGCCCCACGCAACTGTCTGCTCACCTACAATCCGCAAGCCAAACGGCTTTATGTTCATATCCTTGAATGGCCTATCAGTGCGCTGCACCTGAACGGATTCGCCGGAAAGTTCAAATATGCGCAACTGCTGAACGACGCGTCGGAAGTACGTTACCGTGTCGACGGCAACAACGTCACCCTGAACCTCCCCGTTCTCAAACCCAATACGGAAATACCGGTTATTGAGTTGTATCTGGAGTAAGCCCATTTATATCGAAAAGGAGACCGTCTTATAATACAAACAGACGGTCTCCTTTTGATTGATAATACGATCGAAATGAAACGAATAAGTCTGTTATTGCTGCTGCTGTCTTTCGTTTGCGGAAATGCATTTTTGTCGGGAAAGACGAACAAGCGCCGGACAGTAAAGATTCATACCTCCGCAAAGGCATTGCGGGAAGGGGCTCCGTTTGATTTTCCGGAAATGGATGAACAGATTCGGTCGTTACGTCTCAAGTATGATTTGCCGGGAGTAACCGTAGCGGTGGTTCGGAATGATAAATTAGTCTACATCAATTGCTATGGCGTGGAAGATGTTAAAACGCAATCACCGGTAAAGAATACCGGTCTGTTCCGGATCGCAAGCATATCGAAGCCTGTTACCGTAGTTGCCGTACTCCGGCTGATACAATCCGGCAAATTGTCCATGGACAGCCGGGTATTCGGCAAAGAGGGTCTTTTAAAGGATGATTTCGGAGTCATACCTGAAAATTCGGACTGGAATAAAATCACCGTACGGCATTTAATCGAACACAAGTCCGGAATCCAAAACGTCCCGGACGACCCGATGTTTTCCTACAAAGGGCTTAACAACAGGGAAGTGATCGCGAGGGTAATAGCGGAAAGACCGCTTGCCACCGAACCCGGCACACATTATTACTATTCAAATACAGGATACAATATTTTAGGCCGTATAATAGAAAAAGTGTCGGGAATGGAATACGAATCGTATGTCAGGGAAAACGTACTGTATCCCTGCGGGATAAAGCGCATGAGAACAGGAGGCAATACGCAGGAGGAACGTTATCCCGATGAAGTAGTGTATGAACAGCCGGACGAACCCGGATGGACATACGGCATGGATGTATCGCGGATGGATTCGCATGGCGGCTGGATTGCTTCCGCCACCGATCTGGCGCGTTTTATCGCCCATATTGACCGGACAGCGACAGTCCCCGACCTTGTCGATACAACCCTGACGGCGCTAACGTATATGAACAATACGCGCTGGAATCACAGCGGCTCGCTTCCCGGTACAGCCACGTTCATGGAACGGATGGACGACACATTTTCTTTTGTCATACTGATAAACAAACGTTCGGCAGACCGCAATTTCTGGTCAGACATCCCCACCGCCCTCCGCACGGCAATAACCGCACGAAATTCATGGCCTGACATCGACTTATTCGGGAAAATCAAATGGTAACAAATCCTGAGATAAACAAGCGCTTATTATGAAAAAAAGTTTTTCCGGGCTTATATTTGTTTGTTTTCACAAAAGTTGTAACTTTGCATCCGGATGTATTTTTCAATAAATAAATTGTTTATGTTATGATGAAGCAATTAACAATACCGTTATCGGAAAAACTTTTACTTTCGATGAATATGAATTCGGAAGAATTAGCTTCGTCCATGCTTAAAGAATATGGACAAAAGCTATATCAAATGGGGAAATTAACATTAAGTCAATCAGCCGAATTTTCGGACATTAATCTGTACGAATTTATATCACTGTTGACTTTATCGGGCATACCGATTATTGATTATTCTCCCGTTGAGCTGGAAAATGAGTTAAAACAATTTTAAGTTGACAAGCAATGATAGTTGTTTGTGACAGTTCCCCCGTGATAGCATTGGCCTTACTTGACAGGCTCAATTTGCTTGACGGTTTGTTTCATGAAGTCATCATTCCCCGTTCCGTTTTCAACGAACTTACGGTGGCCGGCAAACCCGAAGCAAGCAGGATAAGAGATTGGGCAAAAAACAAAATTAGCGAAGCAATGGATAAACGATTATTACAAGCTTTCAGCTTGTCTCTCGATGCAGGCGAATCGGAAGCCATGTCGTTATACTGGGAAAAAAACGCTGATTTTTTACTGATAGATGAAAAAAAAGGGCGGCGAATAGCAATGCTCAACAATATTAAAATAATCGGCTCGCTGGGTATTTTAATATTAGCAAAACAAAAAAATATTATAACATCCGTCAAACCTTTATTAGATGATTTGCAGAGTTCTTACATTCGCATTTCAGATGAATTATATAGAAAAGCGCTGTCGTTAGCGGGCGAATGATTTATAAAATCGAATTCAAACCTTCAAAAACACATTCTTCCTGTACAGGAAATAGAGGAACAGCCAGCATACGATAATATATCCCGTAGCATTTATCAGGTTCGCCCATACTTCCGGGAATTTGCCGGCAAGTCCACCGAAAAAGAACTTCGATACCTGCGAGAAATTAATAATGCTCTGAGCCAAGTATATCGTAATCGAATTCATCCCGACCACACGGAAGAACAGCGTCCACCGGCGGTAACCCTTCACATCAATAATATAGTAGAACGCCGCAAACAGGAAAAGGGAATATGCCGCAACCACACAAACAAAAGAACTGCTCCAAAGCATTTTATTGACCGGAAAAACATAACTCCACGCCCACCCGGCAATCAAAAACGCAACGGCGGCAACAAGCATGTACAGCGTTTTTTTGTTTTTCGTCACCTTATCGTCCGAAAGGCGGATGAACTGTCCGGTGAACATGCCCAGCATCGCCGTGACAATAGCCGGAAGAGTGCTCAGCAAACCTTCCGGGTCAAAATGATTGTCCCCATAAATCAGTCTTCCCGGCAACAGGACGCGATCCACCGCACCGGCGAGATTCTTCTCGAACGAATACGTGTCCGCACCGCCCGGCACAAGCCACAGCAAAAGCCAGTAACCGACGAGAATAACCGCGGCAATAACCGCCAGCGTCCCGGGACGGAATTTCACAAACAGCAGAGCCGAAATCATCCACGCCAGGCCGATGCGTCCGAGAACGCTTGCGCATCGCAGATGCTCAAAATCCAGTCTGAAAAACCCGTTATACACCATTCCGAGGAAAATAAGAACCACGCCGCGCCTCACGATTTTTGCAAGTATCTGCCTTTCCGTCCTCCCGTTCTTCCGCTGCACGGCTATCGAAAAAGGAAACGATATCCCGG
Organism: Tannerella sp.; assembly: GCA_031282485.1. Classification (GTDB taxonomy): domain Bacteria; phylum Bacteroidota; class Bacteroidia; order Bacteroidales; family Tannerellaceae; genus Tannerella. The sequence continues at coordinate 10,725 of JAITDQ010000350.1, forward strand.
CAATAAACAAAAACAGCGGGAAAATCGTATCATGATGCGTCAGACCATTCCATTCCACATGCGACATCTGCGACGAGAGCCAACCCATAAATCCCGATGAAGGGAATAAACTGCACAACGAAACTATCCAGCCCGACAGTCCCATAATAAACAGCATGTCAAAACCTCTCAACGCATCGAGCGACAAAAGGCGTTCTTTCTTATTAATTTCCTGCGATTTCATTTTTTTTTGATTATTAACGGTTAATTTGATGCGCAAATATAACACATTTATTCGAAATCCCGCGACAATATGACAAATTCCGCATAAACATAAACGAACAAAGTGTCCGGTATCGAACACAAGCATAATGAACACATCACTAATCATCAACATCTTACACCTTTGGCACGCCGTTTGACCGTATGAATACGAAATATATAACAACAACAAATATGGATCGCGAAATTCCCAAAGAAATACGAAGACGAGAACTCAGGAAACAGATCATAAAAGCCGGCGCCGGCGTTGCAGCTTTTATTTTTACGGTCATCTCCGTCATCTCCCTCATGCAGACAAGCCTCAAGCGCAAGGATCTGCTGATATCAACGGCCGACAGGGGCGTGATCGAAGTATCCGTCAATGCATCCGGGAAGGTCGTCCCCGCATTCGAGGAAATCATAAATTCCCCGATCAACTCCCGAATCGTCGAAGTTTATAAAAAAGGCGGCGATTCGGTCGACATCGGCACGCCGGTACTGAAATTAGACCTGCAATCGGCGGAAACGGAATACAGGAAACTCCTCGACGAAGAACAGATGAA
>JAITDQ010000355.1 GCA_031282485.1 Tannerella sp.
ATGAAGATAGCGATTGTAGGAACCGGATATGTCGGTCTTGTGACGGGCGCCTGTTTTGCGGAAATGGGAACGGATGTTTATTGTGTTGATATAGACAGGGATAAAATTGAACGCCTCCGGAATGGCCGGATTCCGATATATGAACCGGGACTGGAAGAAATTGTACATAAGAATTATAAAAACGGCAGGTTGCATTTTACGACCGATTTGACGGAAGTTCTTGATACGGTAGATATCTTATTCAGCGCCGTCGGAACACCTCCCGACGAAGACGGCAGCGCTGACCTGACGTATGTTCTCGACGTTGCCCGTACGGTGGGACGGCACATGAAGAAATATATACTGGTCATTACGAAAAGCACGGTTCCCGTTGGGACGGCCAATAAAATCAAACAGGCAATCATCGAAGAACAGAATAAGCGCGGCGTTTCGATTGAATTTGATATTGCATCCAATCCGGAATTTCTGAAAGAAGGTGCGGCGGTAAAAGATTTTATGAATCCCGACCGCGTCGTTGTCGGCGTCGATACGGAACGTGCGCAGAAACTGATAACGAAACTTTACAGACCTTTCCTGCTGAATAATTTCCCCGTGATATTTATGGATGTACCGTCGGCGGAGATGACCAAATATGCTGCAAATGCAATGCTTGCCACACGGATCAGTTTTATGAACGACGTCGCAAACCTGTGTGAAAAGGTCGGCGCCGACATTAATATGGTTCGCAAAGGGATTGGCTCGGACGCCCGTATCGGACGGAGTTTCCTGTATGCCGGCTGCGGATACGGCGGCTCCTGTTTCCCCAAAGACGTGAAAGCGTTGATAAAGACCGCATCCGAAAACAGCCGGCCGATGCGAATCCTGCAGGCCGTCGAAGAAGTGAACGAAGACCAGAAGCTGATCCTGTTCCGCAAATTAAACGCGCATTATAACGGCGACCTGAAAGGAAAACGCATATCAATATGGGGATTAGCCTTCAAACCGGAAACGGACGATATGCGTGAAGCTCCGGCATTAGTCGTTATCGAAGAACTGCTAAAGGCAGGATGCGAAGTAACCGCCTACGACCCGGTTGCCATGCCGGAAACGAAACGCAGAATCGGCGACCGCATAAAATATGCAAAAGACGCCTACGATGCCGTCGATAAAGCCGATGCGCTGCTGCTTGTCACCGAATGGAAAGAATTTCGTTTGCCGGCTTGGAACATGATAAAAGAAAAAATGCAAACGCCCTTGATTTTCGACGGACGGAACATCTATGATCCTAACGAGTTGCAAGACCTTGGCTTCACCTATTACAGCATAGGCCGGCCGGCCAAAAAATAACCGCTCACCCGGCTCAATCATAACGAATCAACGTTTCGTCAATGCACGTAATTAATATTTTATCTATGGAAAAATGTGTAATATTTTTATTTTTCCATAGATAAATGTATATTTGCGAAAAAATAGAGCATGATGGAGAGGAAAATTTATGCCGATTTGGTTAAGTGGAAAAATAAATCCGGCAGAATGCCATTGATTGTCAATGGCGCGCGTCAGGTTGGTAAGAGTTATATTTTGCAAGAGTTCGGCAAGCAGGAATTTGACAATTATATTATTGTCAATCTTGAAATCGACAAGGATTTAGCCGGGAAATTTGAAGAGGATATCACCCCTTTGCCCGTTATTCAATACTTGGAATCGGCGCACGCTCAGCGGATTATTCCCGGGAGAACATTAGTCGTCTTGGATGAGGTTCAGGCGTGTGAAAGGGCTTTGACTTCGCTGAAATACTTTTGCGAGCAAGCTCCCGAATATCATATTGTAGCGGCAGGCTCTTTGCTGGGAGTAGCCGTCAATCGTAAAAAATACTCATTTCCGGTTGGGAAAGTAGATGAAATAACTTTATTCCCGATGGACTTTGAGGAATTTTTATGGGCATTGGACAGAAAGGATTTTGCCGGTTTGATTCGTGAACATTTTAAGTCGAATGAACCGCTGGATGTACATTCGATAGCAATAGATTTTTACAGTAAATATTTGATTACAGGCGGTATGCCCGCTGCCGTCAGGGAGTTTGTCAACACTAACAGTTTCGTCGCAGTTGCGGACATTCAAAACCGAATCCTGAATGAATATATTGCGGATATGTCAAAATATGCCGAGCCTGCTGCAAGCGTCAAGATACGTGCTTGCTATGAATCTATCCCGGCCCAGTTGGCAAAAGAGAATCACAAGTTTCAGTATAGTGTTGTGCAAAAGGGAGGGAGTGTTACCCTCTTTGGCGAATCAATCGAATGGCTCAAATATGCCGGAGTTGTTCTTAAATGTCAGAAAACGGCACACGGCGCTATGCCTGTTAAAGTTTATGTTGATTTGAGCGATTTCAAACTGTACATGTCGGATGCAGGCATGCTTGTCATGCAGTCGGGAATGGTGGCGCAAGCCATACTTTCTCCTGTCGAGACAAACAGCCCGTTTATCGGAGCAATCGCCGAGAATTATGTGGCACAAGCTTTTGCTGCAAATCGGATACCCCTGTTTTATTGGAAAAATGATAACACCGCCGAGGTCGATTTTGTGATACAGAAGGGGATGGATGTTATCCCCGTCGAGGTGAAAGCCGGGATGCGGGTTCGTTCCAAAAGTTTAAATATTTTCATGGAGAAATATAAATGCCCTTATGCTATCCGTATATCAAAAAAGAATTTCGGGTTTGAAAACGGAATAAAATCCGTGCCCCTTTATGCCGTTTTCTGTATTCAGACATAAATAAATAAGGCGCGAATCGTATCCCGCGAAGACACGAAGACCACAAAGTTCTTTCCTTTGTGATCTTTGTGCCTTTTTCGTCCCTGTTTAATAACCGTCTACGTGAACGTCTTTGACGGCGCGTCCGCTGGGTTCGTTCATGTTTTGGAATGTCTTGTCCCAAGCTAAGGCCTCGGCCGTTGAGCAGGCTACGCTCGGCACGCTCGGCACGGAACGCGCGGCGCTTTCGCTGGGGAATAACTCTTCGAAAATCGTGCGGTAGTGATATTCCTCTTTGTTGAGCGGCGGGTTGATGGGGAATCGTTTGGCTGCGTTTACCATGTCTTCGTCCGAAATCTTCTCCGATGCTATTTTTTTCAGCGTGTCGATCCAGTTATAGCCCACGCCGTCCGAAAACTGTTCTTTCTGGCGCCATAATACGCTTTCAGGCAGGTAATTTTCGAAAGCTTCGCGGACGATTTTTTTCTCAATCACTTTTCCCGGCGCCATTTTAGCTTCCGGGTTCAGGCGCATGGCCACATCCAGAAATTCTTTGTCGAGAAACGGCACGCGTCCCTCGACGCCCCATGCCGCTAAGCTTTTGTTCGCACGCAGGCAGTCGTACAAATATAACTTGCTTATCTTGCGCAGCGTCTCTTCATGAAACGCCTTTGCATCAGGAGCTTTGTGAAAATACAGGTAGCCGCCGAACACCTCGTCGGCGCCTTCTCCGCTCAGCACCATTTTGATTCCCATGCTCTTGATAACGCGGGCGATCAGATACATGGGCGTCGATGCGCGTACGGTAGTAACGTCGTAAGTTTCAATATGATAGATGACGTCGCGGATAGCGTCGAGACCCTCTTGTACGGTGTAATGTATCTCGTGATGAACGGTGCCGATATAGTCGGCTACTTTCTGTGCCGCAACAAGATCCGGCGCTCCCTCAAGTCCTATGGCGAATGAATGAAGTTGCGGCCACCATGCATCCGTTTGGCCGTCGTTTTCGATCCGTTTGGCCGCATAGCGTTTCGCTATTGCCGAAATGACGGACGAATCCAGTCCTCCCGACAGTAAGACGCCATAAGGAACGTCACTCATCAATTGGCGTGCTACGGCATCTTCCAACGCATCTCGCAGTTCACCTTTGTCGGCTGGATTGTTTTTCACATGCTCGAAATCTTCCCAGTCGCGGCTGTACCATTTCTCCGGTTCGCTGTTTTCGCTGTACCATAAATGTCCCGGTTTAAACTGGTCATATTCCGTGGCATATCCTTCAAGTCCCTTCATTTCGGAAGAAACGAGAATATGACCTTTATCATCCCTGCCGACATAGAGCGGAACGACGCCTATCGGGTCGCGGGCAATCAGGAACACGTCTTTTTCCCTGTCATATAAGGCAAATGCAAATATTCCGCTGATATCTTCCAGAAAATCAATGCCTTTTTCCTGATAGAGGGCGAGAATCACTTCACAATCCGAGCCTGTTTTAAAGTCATACGAATCTTTCATGCGGGCGCGGATGTCCCGGTGATTATAGATTTCGCCGTTAACGCACAGGATGACGTTTCCGTCGGCGCTGATTAACGGTTGTTTGCCTGACGCCGGGTCTACGATCGACAGGCGTTCATGTACGAGTATAGCCGTTTCACCGGCGTAAATGCCACTCCAGTCCGGACCGCGGTGGCGTATCCGTTTACTCATTTGCAAAGCCTGCGCACGTAACGCATCTTTATTTTCGTCTTTGCGGATATTGAAAATAGCTGTTATTCCACACATCTGTTTTATGTTTATTGGGTTATTTATATGTTAATTTCTTCATTGTACGTTATATATCGGTTTTAAAAACGACGTTCACCCTTTCAGGTATTTATCGATCGCCTCTGCCGTTTTACGCCCGGACGCCATGGCGCGAACGACGAGGCTTGCGCCTGATACGGCGTCGCCGCAGGCAAAAACTTTGTCGCGCGACGTCATTTGCCGGTTGTCTACCGATACGTTTTTGCGGTTGTCGGTATGTAATGACAATTCCTTCAGGATGCTGTCCTGTACCGGATTGACAAAGCCCATGCTCAAGAAAACCAGGTCTGCGTCAAGCTTTTCCGTTTTTCCCGTAAGTTTCATTTCCGGACGCTCTCCGTCTTTTGGTTGCGTCCATTCGACTTCTTCTATCTCGACGGATTTCAGACAGCCTTTGCTGTCGCCGGCGAACATGTTGGTCGTAAGGTTCCAGCGGCGTTTGCAGCCTTCTTCATGACTGCTGCTTGTCTTCAGGATTTGCGGCCACACAGGCCAGGGCGTTGCCGGGTTAAAATCTTTCGGCGGTTGCGGTAAAATCTCTATCTGGGTTACGCTTTTAGCCCCCTGGCGGTTAGCCGTACCTACACAATCGCTGCCCGTATCTCCTCCCCCTATAACCAGCACCTTCTTATTTCTGGCCGAAATAATCTCTTTTTCAGGTATTTTAATACCTTCAAGCAGGCGGTTCTGCTGACCTAAATATTCCATGGCGAAATATACGCCTTTGAGGTTCCGTCCGGGAACCGGCAGATCGCGCGGGACTTCGCTCCCTATCGCCAGACAGACGGCGTTAAAATCGTCGACCAGCGTTTTCGCCTTTATATCTTTGCCGATATAAGTGTTTGTCCTGAATTTTATCCCTTCTTTCTTCATCAGCTCAATGCGGCGGTCGATGATTCGTTTGTTCAGTTTGAAATTAGGTATGCCGAAACGCAGCAATCCTCCCGCCAATTCATCTTTTTCAAAAACCGTCACTTCATAACCTTTCCGGTTCAGCCGGTTGGCCACGGTAAGTCCCGAAGGCCCGCTTCCGATGACGGCTACATGCTTTCCGTTGCGAACCGGTTTGACCGGCTTTATATAACCTTCCCTGAAAGCCGCCTCTATGATAGCCACTTCGTTCTCGCGGATAGTGACCGGTTCGTGTATGCTCAGGTTAAGCACACAGCTTTTCTCGCACAGCGCCGGACAGACGCGTCCCGTAAATTCGGGAAAATCGCATGTCTGCTCAAGTATCCGGTAAGCCTCTTTCCAGCGGCCTTTATATAATAAATCCTGCCATTCGGGTTGTTTGTTACCTGTTGGGCAAGCCCAATGACAGAACGGCACGCCGCAATCCATGCAGCGCGATGCCTGTTTGCGGCGTTCGCTCGTGTTCAGTACCTGCTCTACTTCGCTAAAGTCATTTATCCGCTCGTGTACAGGCCGGTATCCGGCTTCCTGACGGGGTATTGTTAAAAATGCTTTTGGGTTTCCCATATAATTGTCATTATTTGATTGTTTTTATAAAACCCTCCTTTAGGAGGGGGGGGTTAATAGTCGCGTTGGACTTCTTCGATTTTACGTTGAAGTTTTTTCATTTGTTCTTCCTGCAAGACCTTTTTATATTCTATAGGAATGACTTCAATAAATTCTTCAGTATATTTGTCCCACTCTTTCAGCATTTCGCCTGCGAGGCGGCTACCTGTATAATGATGATGTTTACGGATCAGCTCATGCAGCTCTTTACGTGTTGCGCTGTCTTCGATAAGCGACAGTTCGACCATTTCCATATTACAGTAATAGTCGAAGTCGCCGTTTTTGTTCCATATATAAGCCACGCCGCCGCTCATTCCCGCGGCAAAGTTACGTCCCGTTTCTCCCAGTACGACGACACGTCCTCCGGTCATATATTCGCAACAGTGGTCGCCCGTACCTTCCACGACGGCGATTGCGCCGCTGTTTCGTACGCAGAAACGTTCGCCTGCGCGGCCGTTTATATACACTTCGCCGCTTGTTGCGCCATATAATAATGTATTTCCGGCTATTGTATTATCTTCGGCAATAAACGTAGAGCGGGCAGGGGGCATGAGGCTTATGCGTCCTCCGCTCAGCCCTTTGCCGAGATAGTCGTTCGCCTCGCCTTCGAGGCGGAAATTGATGCCGCGCACGAGGAACGCGCCGAAACTTTGTCCGGCCGAACCTTTGAATCTGACATTCAGCGTGTGGTCGGGTAATCCGGCTGCCCCGTATGTCTTCGCAATATAACCGGAAACCATGGCGCCGACAGCCCTGTCCGTATTTGCGATCGCATAATCGAGCGAGATTTCCTGTTTACTCTCGATTGCAATTTTAGCCTGTTTGATGATATCGTGGTCTTTTACATCATTAATTTGATGATCCTGTTTGATCGTCCTGTAAATGGAAACATTCCGGCCTTCTTCCGGGAAATGGGTCAGGTTGCTGAAATCCAGCAAGTCATGCTTAATGAATCCGTCGGAAGGCTTTCTTTCTATCAAGTCCGCACGACCGATGATGTCATTGAGCCGCGTATAGCCCATTTCCGCTAAATATCCGCGTACATCTTCCGCAAGGAAACGGAAGAAATTCACCAGATATTCATGCTTCCCGCGGAAACGTTTCCTGAGTTCTTCATCCTGCGTTGCAACGCCTACGGGACAGGTGTTTATATGACATTTACGCATCATGACGCAACCCAGTACGATCAGCGCGGACGTTGCAAAACCGTATTCCTCGGCTCCCAGCAGCGCCATTATGATAATATCCCGTCCGGTTTTGATCTGTCCGTCGGTCTGCAACCTCACCTGTCCCCGCAAATTGTTTATCACGAGCGTTTGTTGCGTCTCGGACAATCCGATTTCGGCCGGTATGCCGGCATAGCGAATGGAACTTATCGGGGAAGCGCCCGTCCCGCCGTCGGAACCGGAAATGATGATACGGTCGGCTTTCGCTTTTGCAACGCCGGCGGCAATTGTACCGACACCGCTTTCCGACACGAGTTTTACGCTTATTTCCGCTTCGGGATTTACATTTTTCAGGTCGAAGATAAGTTGCGCCAGGTCTTCGATCGAATAAATATCGTGATGCGGCGGCGGGGAAATCAGCGAAATGCCGGGCATGGAATGTCGCGTGGCGGCGATGATCTCGTTCACCTTATAGCCGGGCAACTGTCCGCCTTCGCCGGGTTTTGCGCCCTGCGCTATTTTTATTTGTATTTCGTCGGCGTTCACTAAATATTCGGTTGTCACGCCGAATCTCCCGGACGCCACCTGTTTGATGGCCGAGCGGAGCGATACCCCGTCTTCACGCGGTTTGAAACGCGCCGGGTCTTCGCCGCCTTCGCCGGTATTGCTGCGGCCGTGTATGATATTCATCGCGATAGCGATCGTCTCGTGCGCTTCTTTGCTGATCGAGCCGTAACTCATGGCGCCCGTCACAAACCGGCGCATGATCTCCTCCGCCGGCTCAACGTTCTCTAATGGAACGGGTTTTGCCGCTTTTCCGAACGTGAGGAAATCACGCAGGAAGATAGCCTCCGGCTTTTCGTCTATCAGGCGCGTATATTCCTTAAATTTTTTATAACTGCCCAGACGCGTGGCCAGTTGCAGGGTCGAAATCGTCTCAGGGTTCCATGCATGCGCTTCGCCGTCCTTGCGGAACGAAAGCATGCCGTGATGCGGAAGCGGTATTTCCCCGTCGTCATAAAATGCCTTTTTGTGTAAAATCATAGAATCGGCCACAATCTCATTCAGGCGGATGCCTCCGGTTTTATTGATTGCCCCTCCGAAATATTTTTCACACAAATCTTCATTGATTCCTATGGCTTCGAACAGTTTCGCCCCGCGATAACTCCGTATGGTGCTTATACCCATCTTGCTCAGCACTTTAAGCAGACCTTTGCAGAGCGCTTTGATATAATTTTTTTCTGCGGCGCCATAGTCGAGTTGTATCTCCTGTTTTTTAACCAAGTCGTCTAATATCGCAAATGCCATATAGGGATTCAGTGCGCTTGCGCCGTAACCGAGCAGTAATGCGGCGTGCATCACTTCGCGCATTTCGCCGGTTTCGACGATAAGCGCCGTTTGTACGCGTTTCTGTACGGAGATCAGGTAATGGTGTACGGCGCTTACGGCCAGGAGCGAAGGTATGGGCGCCATTTTTTCATCCGCATCGCGGTCGCTCAGGATGATGTAATTAACGCCGTCCTTGACCGACTGTTCCGCCTGCCGGCATAACGTGTGGAGCGCCTTTTCCAGCCCGTCGCCTCCTTTGGCGACTTCATACAGCATGGACAGCTTTATGGATTGGAATCCTTTGTAGCGTATGTTGCACAGTATGTCGAGTTGCGTGTTGCTGAGTACGGGATGCGGCAAGCGTACCATTTTGCAGTGCGACTTGTTGGGCGACAGGATGTTATCGCCTACGGCGCCGATGTATTCCGTAAGGCTCATCACTAATTCTTCGCGGATAGGGTCTATCGGCGGATTCGTCACCTGGGCGAACTGCTGGCGGAAATAATTATAAAGAAGCTGCGGATGCCGGGATATGACGGCTAACGGCGCGTCAAACCCCATGGAACCTATCGGTTCGGCTCCTGTGACGCCCATGGGCGAGATGATACGTTCTATATCTTCGCGGGTATAGTCGAACAGGCGCAGCCGCTGTTCGAACTTATCCACGCTGCTTGCCACGCGCCGTCCCGACTTGAGTTCGTCGAGTTCCACGCGATTATTCGTAAGCCATGTACGGTAAGGTTTGGCGTCGGCTAACTGTTTTTTAAGATCCGCATCATAAAAGATTTCTCCTTTCGCGGTGTCGACAAGTATTATTTTGCCGGGTTGCAGACGGCCTTTCGCTTTTATCTCGTTGGGTTCGAAATCAATAACGCCCACTTCGGACGCTACGACCATGATGTTGTTTTTCGTTATGAGGTAACGTGCCGGACGCAGTCCGTTGCGGTCAAGCATGCCTCCGGCATAGCGTCCGTCGCTGAACAGCAGGGCGGCAGGCCCGTCCCACGGCTCCATCAGGATCGAATGATATTCGTAGAAAGCTTTGAGATCCTCCGATATGGGATTCTTCTCATTAAAACTTTCCGGCAAAAGCATCGCCATGGCGTGCGGTAAACTCATCCCGGATGCAACGAGGAACTCCAGTACGTTGTCGAACGAAGCGCTGTCGCTCATGCCCGGCTGTATGATCGGACGGATATCCCGTATATTATCTAATGCAGGAAAAGAAAGCACGCTTTCACGCGCTTCCATCCAACTGCGGTTTCCGCGAATGGTATTTATTTCGCCGTTGTGAGCCAGCAACCGGAAAGGCTGCGCCAAGCTCCAGCGCGGGAACGTGTTGGTGCTGAAACGCGAGTGAACAAGCGCCAGTCCCGTTGTGAAATAATTATTGGTCAGATCGGGATAATAATATCTCAATTGCATCGTTTCGAGCATCCCTTTGTATACGATGTTACGCGTGGAAAGCGATACGATGTAAAAGTCCTGCCTGTCCTCCAGGTTGCTTTTATTTACACGGTTTTCTATCCGCCGCCGGATGATATAAAGTTTAAGTTCGAGCGTCTGCTGGTCGCTTTCTCCGGTTATGAATATTTGCTTTATATCCGGTTCGGTGGCGCGTGCGGCGTCGCCTAAAATATCCGGGTTAGTAGGCGTTTTGCGGATATGCATGAGGTTAAGGCCTTCTTTTTCAACTTCTTCAATGATGATGCTGAATATTACGGATTGCTGTTTCTCGTCCTTTGGGAGGAAAACCAATCCGGAGCCGTATTTGCCTTTTTCGGGAACAGGAATCCCCTGCAACAGAATAAATTCATGCGGTATCTGAAGCAGGATGCCGGCGCCGTCTCCTGTTTTATTATCAGCGCCTTCGGCGCCGCGATGACGCATGTTTTCGAGCACTTTCAGAGCCGATTCCACAATGTCATGAGATTTTTCTCCGTTTATGTGGACAATCATACCGACGCCACAGGCGTCATGTTCGTAATCCGGGCTGTAAAGTCCCCTGTTTTTTGTTAAAATGTTCCTTTTAATCATCCTTGATTGTCTTTATGTTTTTATTATTTTATATAATATGGCAAATGTCCTGCAAAAATACAAAAAAACTTTCGTTTTGATACTGTCCGCAGGCAATAATGATGCTTTTTGAAATGCAAATTTACGAATTGATTATTTTGGTCGTATTTTGCTTCGATATGTAATATTTTTAGCCCGTATACAAACGAATTATTACTTATGCATAAAAACACATCCTGATTTACCTTCGGATTTTATTTTGCATCGCAATTATCCGGTGAATTTGACCGGATTTGAAAGAGAAATATGTATTTTTGTCGCGGAGTTATGGACGAAATTATAGGATGAAATTTGAGAATGGCAAAGATTATATCTCTTACAGGTGATTTGGGGAGCGGCAAGTCGACCGTTTCGAGTATACTGTGCGACCGTTTGAAATATGATTATATCTATACCGGCGAGATCCAGCGCAGAATCGCCGCTAAATACAATATGACGACGACGGAATTAAACAAATATTCCGAAACGCACCCCGAAATAGACCGGGAAATCGATTCGACATTCAAATCACTGAACGATTCGGAAAATCTGATCGTAGATTCGAGGCTTGCATGGTTCTTTATACCGGCATCCTTTAAGGTTTTTCTGAAAACAAACCTGTTTGTTTCGGCGGAAAGAATCGCCGGCGATACAAAAAGGAAGAGTGAAAGTTACGAATCTAAGGAAGACGCGGCTTACCATATAATAGCGCGGAAAACGAGCGAAAACAAGCGCTACGGAGACTTGTACGGGGCTGACTGTTCGAATTTAAACAATTTTGACATGGTCGTAGATACATCTTTTGTCGAACCTGAAAGAGTCGCCGGGATTATCCTGGAAGCGTATGGCCGCCGGACGATTCCGCAAAAGGGAACCCTGTCGCTCGTTTCCCCTAAAAACTTGTATCCTACCCGATCCGTCGGCGATTCCTGTCATGAAGAATGTTATAAAAACATCCTCAACAACATGAAGGATAACGGATACGATCCCGCATATCCTGTTACCGTTGTAACAGTCGATTCCTTCGATTATATTCTCGACGGACATAAAAGAACGTCCTGCGCCCTGAAGAACAATATAGACCTGATTCCCATGATATACAAAGATTTATCGACCTGTAAGGAATCTGTCCCGAAAGTTGCCGGCCAGGCTCTTTTCCGCGACTGGGAAAATTTCCACTCATTTAAATATTTAATTTATCCGGTCATTTAAGTTATTCATGGATTGTTTGGCATATATAAATGAATCCATCATCGAAGTAGCAGCAAATTTGATTTGATTTCCTTTGCATGACTTGCTTTTACTCCGGCTTTTTGGGCAAACTGATCCCATGCTGAAACCGTATCAACCACTTTTTCAATAATTTCCTTTCCCCGTTTGATACCCATTCTGTCGGCTACCGTTTCCAAATCTTCGAATGTAAAACCGTCCTGCTTACCATTGATAGACATTTGATGCCGGTTTGTCCACCGTCCCTGTGGATTGTAGGAATAACACAGGTCGTAAGCCGGAGCCAGCCGCCATTGGCCGGAGCGATCCATAATAAAGGAATGATT
>JAITDQ010000369.1 GCA_031282485.1 Tannerella sp.
ACCATACCCGCCTCTCCTCCGAACGGATAATCATCCACACGCCGCCATTTATTGTCCGTATAATCCCTGAGACTGTGCAGGTATATTTCCGCCAGTCCTTTGTCCTGCGCACGCTGCAGGATGGAACAGTGCAACATTCCGTCAATCATTTCGGGCAAAACGGTTAATATGTCAATACGCATATATTTTCTTGTTTATTGATTTTATATCTTATCGAAAAACGCAGACAAATTTACATAAAAAAAATCCGCTTATGCAAGCGCTTTACAAAAAATCTTATATCCGGAAGATAAAAAAACAGGATGACTGCATAGCCGTTAATGGGAGCGTCACTTGTAAAATCGAAGATTTTCCTGTATGTTTGTCGTCATTTTAACGAACTTCATAAGCGTGTTATGTCTGTAAATACATTGTCTTCAAAATCATACAAAAACAGGATACTGTTTGCTGCCTGTCTGTCGTCGTCGCTGGTGCCGTTTATGGGGTCGTCCCTCAATCTTGCACTGCCGCATATCGCCCGTGAATTTAGCATGAGCGGGATAACGCAGAGTTGGATACCGACCGTATACCTGTTATCGACGGCCATACTCCAAGTTCCTTTCGGCAGACTTGCGGATATATGGGGGAAACGGAATGTTTTTATCACGGGACTGTGTATATTCGCAGTAACGACATTCCTGTGCGGGTTTGCGTCGGACGGTGCATCGCTTATTGTTTTAAGAACTTTGCAGGGTATCGGGAGCGCCATGACGTTCAGTACAAACGTGGCTATCATTTCTTCCGTTTTCCCGCCTAAGGAACGCGGGACGGCTATGGGTATAAATGCTGCGACCGTCTATGTGTCCATTGCTGCCGGCCCGTCGCTCGGCGGATTCATTACTCAAAGCCTGGGATGGGAATTTATCTTTTTCATTGCGGCTTCCCTTGCGACCCTGTCGCTTGTGTGCTCTCTTATCGTGATGAAAGAGGCATGGGTCGAATCCAAAGGAGAACCTTTTGACATGAAGGGGTCTGTCATTTACGGATTTGCCGTTATGACTCTTATTTACGGGCTTACTGTTTTGCCGCGTATTACGGGGTTTATGCTTATAGCCCTGTCGACATTACTTTTCGTCGTCTTTGTGAAAACCGAAAGTAAAGAAAAGTACCCGGTATTCAAAATCCACCTTTTCACCGGGAACAGGATATTCCGCATGTCATCGGCGGCGGCGCTTGTAAATTATGCGGCTACGTTTCCAATCGGGTTTCTGGTCAGTCTTTATCTGCAGGAGGTGAAAATGATGGATGCACAAAGCGCCGGATTGATATTGATTGTTCAGCCGGTTGTCCAGTCCGTCCTCTCGCCTTTCGCCGGCAAACTGTCCGACAGGATACAGCCCCGCCGCATCGCTTCTGCGGGAATGGCGCTTATCGCCGTCGTACTGTTTTTGATTGCATGGTTTATTACACCGGAAAGCTCTACCGGCGTCTTACTTGTCATGCTGGGACTGCTGGGCGTCGGTTTTGCCGCGTTCTCCTCGCCGAACACGAATGCGATTATGGGATCGGTAGAAAGAAAGAATTACAGCATGGCGTCGGCAACTACCGGGACGGTGAGACTTATGGGACAGGCTTTCAGCATGGGTATTACGACGATGATTATATCCATTGTAATCGGGAAACAGGCTATTACGCCCGAAGTGAGCGACAGCCTGATGAAAGTAATACACATTACATTTATTATATTCGCCGTGATTTGTGCATTTGGCGTCTATGCGTCCGCCATGGCAAAAGACAAAACGGCTTAAACACAGGCGGCAGCAAAGCTTTCCCGGGGATTTTGACGCCGTCCGGGACGCTGTCCGGTAAAAATAAGCGGCATATTTATTGAATACTTAAAAATAAAAGCATATATTTGCAACTCGTTTTATTCAACTGATAAATTTCCTAAAAAAACATGTACACTCATTTTCGAAAACTGATTTATGTTATTGGCTTTGCGGTCATCTTATTTGGTAAAAGCAGTATTAATGCACAAAACAACGGCGCTTCGTCTGCGTACCGGGTAACGGGACGTATTGTTGACAATGTGGAGCATGCGCCCGTAGAATTTGCCAACGTTATCCTGTATAATGTGAACGACAGTACGCCTGCCGGTTACACGGCCACCGATGTTTCGGGAACTTTCAGCTTCACGTCCCGCAGCGAAGGCGAATATTTCATTGCCGTCAGTTTTATCGGGTATAAAGCCGTCAAGACGGCTCCGTTCCGCCTCGCGCCGGACAGGAAAAGCGTCACATTGCCGGACATCACGATGGAAGAGAATGAACAGGCATTGGCCGAGGTCGTTGTGACAGGCCGCAAACGGCAAATTGTGTACAAACTCGACAAACAGGTAATCGAAGCCGCCGAGTTTCTTTCGGCAGCCGGAGGAACGGCGGCGGATATCCTTATGCAGACGCCGTCCATACGTGTCGATGCGGAAGGTGAGATAACGTTTCGCGGAAGTTCGGGGTTTAAAGTCTACATCGACGGCAAACCGGGAACCTTGAGCGGAGCGGCGGCGCTGGAACAAATATCGGCGGGACAAATCGACAATATCGAAGTGATGACGACGCCTTCCGCCCGGAACGACGCCGACGGGGCGGTTGGTATTATCAACATCAATACGAAGAAATCCAACGTGGAAGGATGGAGCGGGATGGTTAACCTGATGGGCAGTTCCGTATGGTCGCGGAACGTGGATTTCCTGCTGGCGCTGCGCAAGAAGGATTTCCGCTGGCAACTGTCGGGAGAAGCGTCCCGGCGCTTCGTGCTGAGTGATTACGACCAGCTCAAAACCGTCGTGACGCCCGAACTAATAACGACAGACCATTCCGTCGGCGACCGGAAACGACACACGGCCATGTACTATCTCCAGTCGTCGTTCGAGTGGCTGAAAGAAAACACCACATGGTCGGCCGCCGTCATGGGTGGCTATCGCGACCGCTGGCGAGGCGGCGAACTGCATTATGAAGATGCATACGAGTCCGCCGCCACAGGAGAAAAAACGTACGGCTCTTTCAACGGGAAAGACTATGTGAATCTTTACGAATATCACTTCCGGGGCGATTTGGGAGTGGAACATAATTTCCCGGGAAGAAAAGGTCACAAGCTGACCGCCGCCCTGTACGGGCTGTACGAACCCGACGCCATGGAGTATTTCCACACCGACCTGTGGAACATGCAGGGCAACCAGGCGCAGGGTCACCGCGCATGGGAAGACGAATATCGTTTCACCGGACAGCTGAATACCGATTACATCTACCCGTTCGCCAACGGAACAGGGAAATTCGAATCCGGCTACCAGTTATTTACCTACACGGAAGACGGCGACTATACGATTGACATGTTCAACACCGACCAAAGCCGGTTTGAACGTCGCGACGACCTGTATAACAAATACCTCTTCCGCCGCGACATACACGCCCTGTACGCAATGGTTTCCGATTCTTATTCGCGCGTGGGGTACCAGTTGGGATTGCGGGGCGAATACACATACCGGAAACTCGGCAACAATTTCGCATGGGCGGAAAACAGCCGCTACCGTTTTGACCTCTTTCCCTCGGTGCACCTCTCTTATTCGCTGAACGACAATTCCCAGCTGCGCGCAGCCTACGCAAGACGAATCACGCAGCCGGAACTGTTTTACATGGAACCGTACGTCGTTTACGTCGATTATAACACCGCCCAGAAAGGCAACCCGCACATAAAACCGGAATACACAAATTCCGTGGAAATCGGGTATAACATCAATTTCAACAACAACACCGTTTCCACCGCGCTGTTCCACCGCGCGCGCAAAGACAAGATTGAGCGTCTCCGCATCCCCTATCACACAAGTGTTACGCTCGATTCCATGGCAAATGTAGGCAATGACTATTCTACCGGAATCGAACTGGCGGCCACCTTACAGCTGAAAAAATTCTGGAACCTCGACGCAAACACAAGTTTTTACCATTACAGGATTAAAAACCAGTTCAAGATAGACGACGACGAGGAAAGCTGGAACTGGCAATTAGCCGTCAACAACAACCTCGACGTTGCAAAAGACACGCGCATGCGGCTCGAAGCCTATTATGTCGGCCCTATGGTCAGCACACAGGGGCGCGTCGACGGTTTCTTTTACCTGAATCTCACCGTACGCCGGCAGCTGATGAAACGCCGGCTGACGGCAAGCCTTGTCGTAAGGGATATACTTTCGACGGCGGAATACGTCAATAAACGTTCGGGCGCAGGCATGGAATCGCTCAGTAAAATATATCCGCGCTCGCCGCTGCTCACCGTATCACTGTCATATACGTTCAA
>JAITDQ010000378.1 GCA_031282485.1 Tannerella sp.
GATGTGGAGACGAGGTGTTGATTTGCCGGAGCAAACCTACGCCATTCAGACAATGCAGGGCGACGTGGAAACCATGTCGATTAGTTTCTCGCCTTTACTAAAGGGTGTCTGAATCTAAAATTTCTCGTTATCGAAATCGGCTGTGGCATCGCCGGTTTCACACTCGGATAAATCGCTCCGCTGTTCAAGGCAGCTTTTGATTAAGGCATCGAAAATATGTATTTGCCGAAATTTTTTTATGAATTTTATTGATTTGATATACAATGAGCATATAATATAACAGTTATGGAAATAAGCAATATAACATTTAATAATCGAAAAATTTGCGCTTTGTCTAACTTGTGTGGCAAGTATGATGAACTTCTTATGCCCGATGATATGGACATACTCGTCTGTGTCGGTAATATGTGCAATGGGAATAAAGAAACACAAATACAGAATTTTTACAACTGGATTTCAAAACAGAAATCCCATTATAAAATTATTGTAACAGACGGATTGATTTTGCCGAAAAACCTGTTTCAGGATAGATATACGATAATCATCAACGACTTTGCGGAATTTACAACAGATTATGGGATCGTAATGTTCGGACTTCGTTTTTATATTACCCATGACGAAAATCAACCTTTTAATTATCATATATATGCAACCGATGATTGCGCCGATTGCATTATTAACAGCGAAGGAGATTTGAATTGCGATGTTATGAGAAGCATATTCAAGACCAAATTCAATAGCCGTTTTTACGATGATTGCCCAAAATACGGCGGACAAAAAAGAAATTTAATAAAAAAACAGTTTTATGACGTTGCTTCAAATCGCTTAAAAAATACATTTTTGCTCTGCAAACGCAGGGACAGCGCCATTGTGACGGATTATACTTGCAACACGAAAGAGGCTATTTATTTAGATTATGTAAAAACAGGCGTAATCTTAGACAAAAGAATCAAAAAATTCAACGAGCAGCTTGAAAAGGTTATTACGAATGAGTTGGATATGAATAAAGTTAATATGATTATTACATCAACTCCCAAAGCGCAGGGAATATTAAAGGAACTGACCGACAAACATAATATTCCGATAACGGTTGAGCCACAATTATGCGATGCGTCGTTTCATTTGGATACTATTCTTAAAATCGAATCCATAACTGTTATTTCGGAAAAAGGATTTAATGTGAATTATACCGTAAACAAAATCAATCCCGAACAAACCGTCAATTCATTATGAAGTCTGCAACAATGGGAAGGTGGTCGCTGTATCCGCCTTTGTAGACTCGACCGGCGTATTTACGTATCGGCGCCTGTTCGCCGCGGTTATTTTTTTTTGCTGAGCAGGAAGCTGCGAGCGAATATCTGCGGGCTGCCTTCCCGGAGGTATTTGTTCCAGTTCGGGCTTACCATCATTTGGTCGAGCTGTGACCATTCGCCCTGGAACTTGTGCGAGCCGCCGAAGTTCAGTTTGTCCGGATTGCCGAACAGGTTTATAAGATTGTATTTTGCTTTGGCGCCTTTTATCAGGGTTTGTATGCTTTTATCGTAGGGATTGTCGTTGAAATCGCCCATGACAATGATGTTGGCGTTATCATTCGTTTTAAAAATGGAATCGCATAGTCGGCGCAGGCTTTTGGCGGCGTCTACCCGGTCCGGCTCCGATTCTTTCTCTCCTCCCGTACGGGACGGGAAGTGACAGACGAAAATATCCAGTCGCTCGCCGTTAATCAATTCTCCCCACACGTGCAGGATGTCCCGCGAACGTTTATTTTTGTTCGTGAATTTTATCCGTTCCGATGCGTGTCCGAGGTATCTGAATTTGTCGCGTTGATAAATCAACGCATTGTTTATGCCGCGGGCATCGTTTCCGGTCGTTATGCAATAGTTGTAATGCTGTTCCCGCAAGGGTGTACGGTTGAGCAAATGCACCAATACGGTATCGTTTTCGACTTCACACAGGCCGCATATCGCCGGCGTGCCCCATTCCCCGACTGCGGTTATTACCTGCGCCGTCTTGCGTAAATGCCGGTAATAGCGGCCCGGCGTCCAGCGCATGGCGCCATCGGGCAGAAATTCGTTGTCGTTTTTATGCGGGTCGTCGTATGTGTCGAAAAGGTTTTCCACGTTATAAAACATGACGCGGAAATCCTGATAGCTTGTTTTCGTACTGCCATTGCCGTTATCTTTGCTGCGGCTTTCCGTCAGGCTTTTGCCCGAAGTTCCCGGCTGTAACTTTTCATTTACGCGTTTTTGCGATTGGGCGTTTAAATTTATACATCCCGACAGTATCAGGAGGCAACTGCCTGTAAACAACGTAATCTTTTTTAAGGAAAGCTTATTTTTTATTCCCATCCTCTTTTTTCTGCGGTACATACTCATAAGCCCCTATCGACGGCCCGTTCTCGCCTGTAAGCCGGTTGACCCCCATGCGGTCGACGGGGTATTGTTCCGATATGGAACGGTCTGCCTTTCCGATGCCGGCGGATTCGTCGTCCAATCGAAAATCAAATACGAAATCGTATTTGTCATCCCTGTTTTTCCCGCTGCTTTTCATGTATTTCGGGCTTTCGGCAAACAGGACTTCGTTGAAACGTCCGTTTTCCGTCTTTTTTGTTTTCATAACACAGTGATTGAAACGATAATTGAACTGTTCGTCATGACCGTTGAGATAATTTTCGCCGGTCAGGAAGTCGATTTCGCCGCTATACAGGACGGTTGTATCGGCCGGCATACTGCCGTCAATGATGCAATTATCGAAATAAGCCTGTTGTAACGGGAACTTTTCGCTGTTGTCTTCTCCACCGGCAATGGAATCCGACAGGACAAGGCACTTTTCAAACCTGCCGGAGAGGTTGCTTATGAAACTGCCCGGCATATAGTTTGCCATTGTACAGTGGGAGAATTGATATTTCCCGCCCGCCAGCATGACGAGATAACGGCTTGCATTGCTAAATTCCGTGTTGGATGCTTCGATATGGCAATTTTCACTCCGCAGTACGTTGCCGTCCATATTTTTAATCTGCGAATTGCTTATTGTCATTTTTTTCCTGTCGGGGGTCGATTTTTTGAATGTAAGTCCCGATATGCCGTTTCTTATCAACGTGTAATGAAGTTCATTCTCAAAGCTTGAAGCGCCGAAAAACAACCCGTCCCACTGCGCGGGGATGTTATCATAAGAGATTAAAAAAGAGTAGTTATTAAGCCTGTCGCCGCGGAAAACGACCGGTTTCTCCTGCGTGCCGTTCGCTTTTATCGTGCCGTCAATCAGCCATTTCGCCTTGCTGTGCATATAAAAAGAGGCGCCCTGCTCGATGTTGACGGTAACCCCTTCCGGTATCATGATGCTGTCGTAGACGAGATAGGGTCGTTCTGCCGTCAGCGTCGTATTGGCGGCAAATGTCGTTCCTCCTTTCAGGATATGCGCGTTCTGTCCGTAAGCTTCGAGCAGGACGGATTGAGTCATTCCGTTTGTGAGGAACACAATCGAATCATAGATGACAAACGGGGTATTTTCGTCGTTGGGGTCGACCGTCACCTCGACCATTACGTAAAGGCTGTCTTTTTTCCAGACAGGTATGTCGCCGAACAAATCGCCTTTACGCCCGTCGACATTTATCCTGAAGTTGCTTCTTGAGCCACCGGCCAGTACTATTTTGTCGATTTTCAGCGCCTCTTCGTTCCGGTTATAAATCATGAAATAGCCTGTCGTGGAACCGATTGTCGTAAATACCGTATCAAACGATACGGTATCCGTCGAAAATGAAAGCAGATGATTGGGACTGACGGAATAATTATTCATATCGTTACATCCCGCCATCATCGTTACAATCAGACCTGTCGCCCATGTTATGAAGCTGTTTTTGTGCATGAAAATTCAAATTTATAACCTGAATATAAAACGGGTATCTATACCGATTTATTGTATCGCGAATTATACATTTTGAAGAATGTCGAGGAGATGTTTCCACCACAGGCCGACCGTTTTGATTTCTATTCGTTCGTCCGGCGAATGGACATTGCGTAGCGTAGGGCCGAAAGAAATCATATCCAGGTTCGGATATTTTTCCAGGAACAGTCCACATTCCAGACCGGCGTGTATGGCCATTATCAAAGCTTCCTTACCGAACAGTTCGCGGTAACTTTTCCGTGCGATGCGGAGTATTTCCGATTCGGGGTTCGGTTTCCAGCCCGGATAGCCATCGCCGTGTTCGACGTTAGCTCCCGCAAGCCGGAATACGGCGGCGACATGGTCGGCTACCGCGTTTTTTTCGGATTCCGTAGAGCTTCGCTGGCTTGTTCCGACTGTGATTTTCGTCGAACCGGTCATTTTTACCGAAGCGAGATTGGTGGATGTTTCCACCAGACCCTCTACATCATGGCTCATGTTGATAACGCCATGCGGACAGGCAAGCAATGAATAGATGAGTTTCTTTTTCAGCGCGTCGGGCAAGCGCATCGCCGGCCTGTCGGTCGTTTCCATGAGGAAGCGCACGTTGGGGTCAACGCTTTTCAGTTCGTTTTCAATATCGGCGGCAAAATGGTTGAGCATGACGCGCACGCTCTCACGAATTTCGGAATTCAGGCCGATTACCGCATACGCTTCGCGCGGTATCGCGTTATGAAGATTGCCGCCTTCGACAGCAGCGAGCGTAAAAGGATATTTTTCCTGCAGCTGATACAGGAAACGGGCAAGAATCCTGTTTGCATTGCCAAGACCTTTATGGATATCACAACCCGAATGGCCGCCGTTAAGGCCGGTTACCGTTATGCGGAAATACTGTTCGGATGCCGGCGCCGGTTCGGCTTCATACGTGAATGTGGCAACCGTTCCTTTGCCGCCTGCGCATCCGATGAAAATCTGTCCCTCGTCCTCACTGTCTAAATTGAGCAGGATGCGTCCCGTCATGAAGCCGTCTTCCAGCGCTTTGGCGCCCGTCAAACCCGTTTCTTCGTCGACGGTAAACAAACATTCGACAGGCCCGTGTTCAATATCATCGGATGTGATAACGGCCAGCGCGGCTGCCAGGCCGATTCCGTTATCGGCGCCCAGCGTAGTGCCTTCGGCGCGTAACCATTCGCCGTCTACTACGGTTTTGATCGGGTCGTTGTCAAAATCATGCCGTACATGGCCGTTTTTTTCGCACACCATATCCAGATGCGCCTGCAGGACAACAGTCGGACGGCCTTCATATCCCTTTGTAGCCGGCTTGGACAACAGCAGATTTCCAGCCCGGTCTTTTTTCACGGCAATTTTATGTTTGGCGGCAATATCCTCTATATATTTTATAATTTTACCCTCTTTCCCCGACGGGCGAGGCGTCTGTGTAATCTCGTGGAAATAGTTCCACACCGTTTTTGGTTCTAAATCTTTGATACTCATGTTTTTTTAAATTTTATAGTTAAAGATGCCAATTGTTAAACTTGTACAAAATCATAGTCTTTATCGGAAAAATGATAAATTATTCACTCTAAAACTATCGTACATTCTATTTAAACGCTTATCTTTGCGTCCACAAATATAAGAACAAATGTTGAAAGTTGTAGTCTTAAGTGTGATAATTCTTCTTATTTGTTGTTTTATGCTCTGTATAAAAATGGTGATTAAGAAGGACGGACGGTTTCCCAATACGCATGTAGAGGGAAGTTCCGCATTGAAAAAGAAGGGAATCAAATGTGTCCGGGCGCAGGATTTTGAAGCCGGACTGCGGATGAATCTTTTTGAACGTATAGAGAAGAATGTTTGAAAATTAATTTATAACGGATATGAAGGAAAAGGTACATTATGTAATTGAAGCGGTACTTGCTGTTGCCGTAATTATTTTGTTTGTTTTACAGTTTTCGAATAACAGGAAATTAACGCCTGCGGCTGTGGCAAGCGGCAATTCTGCAGTGGAAAGTCCAATGCCGATTGCTTTTATTGATGTGGATTCGCTGATATCGAACTATACTTATTCGATTGACCTGAACGAACAAATTACGAAGAAGTATGAAAATTCGCGTGCGAATCTGACGGAGAAATTTCGCAAACTGCAGTCCGAAGTGGTGGACTTTCAACGTAAAGTTGATACCGGTTCATTTTTATCGCGGGAAAGACTTGAGGCGGAACAACAGCGCCTGATGAAAAAAGAACAGGAGTTGCAGGAACTGCAAGCGCAGATGTCACAGGAACTGGGAGAAGAACAACTGCGCATAAACGAGGCGTTGCGCGAAACAATCATATCGCAGTTGCGGGAATTTAATAAAGCCAAAGGCTTTCAGGTCATTTACGGTAAAAAGAATGATAACATCCTGTTTGCCGATAATGTATACGATATTACCGGGGAGGTGATTGAATACCTGAACAGGCTGTATACCTCGCCTTCTTCGGCAAAGGAATAAACGGGATTGTTCGATAAAAAAAACCGGAACTCTGCATACATGGAGGTTCCGGTTTTCTTATGGGCTTATATGAACGGACGACCGTTCACAGACAATCACGCATTAATATAAAAAAAGAGCACGGGTGTGAAAACTCCGCGCTCTTTGCAAATAAATACCAAAAAAGAAAGGCAATTATTTATCAAGAAGTTTCGCTAACAAGCCTTTGCCGACAACGGTAATCCATCCGAACAGCAGTCCGAGAAATCCGTAAATCAGTTCTACCGTTACCGCCGAACAAAGATTGTCTCCGGCGCCCGGCACATAGTTGATGATGCCGAAAAAACATCCCGATGCGACAAACATCGACGGGATATAGTTAATCCACGGCACTTTGTCCAAGTACAGCACAACGAAAACAATAAT
>JAITDQ010000057.1 GCA_031282485.1 Tannerella sp.
GATGTACATGCCGGGATTAAACCTCTTCGATGCAAAAAAGTCTTAAAAGGGCGTTTTATTTATATATTAGCGCTAAATTTGAAGCGTTTAAACAAAAAAACAGTTGAATTTTTTATGAAGAAAAATGTAATTTTACTGACAGGTTTGCTTCTGTGCCCGTTCCTGCTGCAGGCGCAATACCGGGATGCAACAAAAGAACAGCAGGACGAAATCGTAAACAGGATTACGCGGACGGCGAATGAAATGACGACTTTGCGGGGTGATTTCGTACAGGTTAAGGAACTGTCGTTCATGGACGATAAAGTGACGTCCGAAGGAAAGATGTATTACAGGAAGACGGATAAAATACGCTGGGAGTATACGAAACCCTATAAATACGTGTTTACGATGGACGGGAAAAACGTGCGGCTGGGGGACAAAACAAACAAAGTGCCCGTTAATTCGAGCAAGATGTTCGGCGAGATAAGTAAAATAATGGTCGGAGGCGTCAGCGGGAGCGGACTTGTCGGTTCCCCTGATTTTGATGCCGCCTTTATGGTTGGGAAAGACGATTATAAAATAATCCTTACCCCGAAGAAAAAAGAAATAAAAGACCTTTTTTCCACCGTCCTGCTATACGTCGGTCAGTCGGATAGCCGTATCCGTTCGGTCGAACTGGTAGAAAAAAGCGGCGACAAGACAACTATCACACTGAAAAATGTCCAAATTAACGCCGCAATCAACGATAATATTTTTTCGGAGTGACATTCGCGATTCACCGGATAAGGAAAAAATTGTATTTTTGCAGACATGAAACAAAAGATATACATAGATACATCTATCGTCGGTGGATTTTTCGATGCCGAATTTGAAGCCGAAACAAAGGCATTGTTCGAACGGTTGCAGAAGAAAAAGGTTATTTTTGTGATTTCCGACCATTTGTTCGGCGAACTGGAAGGCGCTCCGCAAAGAGTAAGAGATTTATTGCTGCAATACGACGATGAATGTTTTGAGTATGTGTATGTGACGGAAGAAGCTCGCGAACTTGCCTCTTGTTATATTGCCGAAAAGGTAATAGGGCAAACAAGTTTCGATGATTGTATCCATATTGCCATCGCGACGATTAATAAGGTTGACGTTTTGGCAAGCTGGAATTTCAAACATATTGTAAACCTGGACAGAATAAAAGGTTACAATGGAGTAAACCTGAAAAGAGGATATTCGATGATAGAAATTAGAAACCCCAAAGATTTGATAAGTTATGAAACGGATTAGTAAGGACTTTGACTGCATTCAAATGAAAAACGACATTCAGGCGAAAATTTACGCAGAAACAAAAGATATGAATTTTGAAGAATACAAAGCATATCTTGAAAATCGTCTAAAAAACAGTAACCTGTTTGCAAGGATGCAAAGACGAAAAACCGGATTTTTGCAGGTACATAAAATCCGACTCCCTGAATGATCCGAATCTTCGAAACCCCCGGAAGTAATATGAAAAATTTGTCCCGCATGTCAACGGTGAAATTTATTCTTTTTTTTGTGCAGTTTGCATTGTTTGCGGGTTGTGCGTCGGTATCGCCGGCTGTTGAACGCACGGCAGCGAATCAAAAGCCGGGCGCACGCGTGTGGACGGAAGAACTTCGTTCCGAGAGCCTGAAAAACAGCTATCGGGTGACGCTGAAGACGCCGGATAACAGCATAACGGGATTGTGTATCCTGAAAAAATCGGGCGATGAATGGCGCGGAACTCTGATTAATGAAATGGGAGCGAAGGCGTTCGATTTCATCATTACCGACGACAAATGCGAGTTGCTTAACGTCATTTCGATGATGGACAAGTGGTATGTGAAGAAGACGGTCGCCGCCGATTTGTATTACCTTTTCAATGTTGACAATCCCAAAGCCCCGTTCCAAAAGCGACTTAAACGGTTCGAACAGGAGGACGGCAGCCTTGTTGTCAACTATAAGAAAAAACAGCTGCTGGTGGGGACGGACGGCTCTTTAAGATTGAAGAACAGTCGCCGGAATCTGCAGTATGAATTAAGGAAAATGGTCGAGATAGACCCGGATAAAATTATAATGTAAATGCTCAAGGATGATTTTTTTACCGTAAAAGGAATAACAGATGCGGCGCAGGGAACGGTATACCGTATTGCCCTGAATGTTTTGCACCCTGTTTTCCGGGCGCATTTTGCCGGCAATCCCGTTATGCCCGGCGCCTGCATTGCGCAGATGATAAAGGAACTGGCGGAGGACTGTCTGTCCACCCCGTTTTTTATCGCCGCCATAAAGAATATGAAATTTCTTAAAGTCATTAATCCGCTGGAAAATCCCGAAGTGTCGGTGCAAATGGCCTGTACCGTACAGGAAAATGAAAGTGTTTGCGTGTCTTTCGTCATAAATGACGGCGATACCGTTTTTTCGAAAGCAATCCTTATTTTAAACCCCGTTAAAAAATAAGTCAGCCGTGCAACAGGAGACTGCTAAACGAATGGAGGCGTTGCGCCTGTGCGTCGTTATCCCGACATACAATAACCGGAAAACGCTCGCCGGCGTGATACGCGACGTGCTGCAATATACGCCGGACGTGATTGTTGTCAACGACGGTTCGACCGACGATACGGCGGAAATCCTGAACAGCTTTGCCGGCAAAATCCGGGTCGTATCGTACGCGCCGAACAGGGGGAAGGGGTATGCCTTGAAATGCGGCTTCGACCGGGCGGAGGAGCTTGGATACCGGGGCGCCGTCACGATTGATTCCGACGGGCAACATTCCGCTGCGGACGTGGAAACGTTTGTCGCCTGTGCGGAGACGTATCCCGGTGCGTTTCTTGTCGGCCGGCGCACGATTGAAGGCGACATGCCGGCGAAAAACAGTTTTGCAAACAAATTTTCGAATTTCTGGTTTACCGTTCAGACGGCATACCGGTTAGATGATACGCAAAACGGATTCCGCCTTTATCCGCTTGCCGCGATGAAAGGGCTGCGCGCCGTCTCTTCGCGTTACGAGGCGGAACTTGAGATGCTCGTCCGCTCGGCGTGGAAAGGGATTCGGCTCATCCCTGTCCCGGCGCACGTGTATTACCCTCCCGACGGGGAGCGCGTCACGCATTTCCGTCCCTGGCGCGACTTTTTCCGAATCAGCGTGCTGAATACCCTCTTCACTTTCCTGGCGGTAGTCTACGGCTATCCGTCGATGTTTTTCCATTGGTTGTTTACTGAAAAGAAGAAATCATGACAAAGTTTTTTCTTTCCGTATATGACTGTTTTTCGGGACGTCGGGGGTTGCTGTTTACGCTTTTGGTTTTCCTTGTTGTAACGTTTCTCTATTCCGCCTGTCACGTCCGGTTTAAGGAAGACATATCGCGTTTCCTGCCCGGGAACGAAGAGAATGAGCGCATCAACGACGCCTACCGGTACGTCGCTTCGTCGAATACGGTTACCGTATATTGCAGTCTCAAGGCTCCGGGGGCTGTCGCTTCGCCGGATGAATTGTCCGGCGAAGCGACAGCAACGCCGGCGGACGCTGTCGACACACTGGCCGGACGTTTGCTGACACGCATGGATTCGACATATATCAAAAGCCTTTTCTACCGGGTAGATATGGCGGAGATGCTGGCCGTTTCGTCGTTTATCGTTGACAACATGCCTTATTTTCTTGATAAAGACGATTACGAACGGATGGATACGCTGCTGACGCGTGAAGCCATCGCCCGCCGGCTGAATATGAATAAGAATGTGCTTGCCTCGTCGGCCGGCATGCTTGTGCGGGAGAATTTCCTTTCCGACCCGTTGCAGATGACGGGTTCGCTGATGCGCAAACTGCAGGATTTCAGGGTGGGCGACCGGTACCGCCTTTATCATGACCACCTGTTTTCGGAAGACGGCGAAGCGCTGATGTTTATCGAATGTGCCGTTCCTGCAAGTGAAACGGGGATGAACGCCGTTTTCCTCGATTCGCTGCAATCGTTTATCGCCGGGACGGAAAGGGAATTTACGGGGGTCACGTTCGAATATATCGGGGCGGCGGAGATTGGGTTGACAAACGCGCGGCAGATACGGCAGGATACGATGCTGTCCATGTCGCTTGCCGTGGCGGTCATGCTCGCCCTGTTGATTTATTCGTTCCGGAGCGGGCGCAGGATACTTCTTATTTTTGCTTCCGTGCTTTTCGGCGGACTGTTTGCAATGGCGCTGTTGTACGTCATACGCGGCGAAGTGTCGGTTATAGCGGTCGGGATAAGTTCCATTATGTTCGGCATAGCGATAAACT
This sequence comes from Tannerella sp., assembly GCA_031282485.1. Taxonomy (GTDB): domain Bacteria; phylum Bacteroidota; class Bacteroidia; order Bacteroidales; family Tannerellaceae; genus Tannerella. The sequence goes on from JAITDQ010000057.1 coordinate 4,256, forward strand.
ATCCGCTTCATTTCCTTGAACATTACAACCACGTCTCCAGCCCGCGAATTGTGATAAAAGACATCATCGAGCCGCTGACAATCGGGAACATTACGACCGTAGGCGCGTTCATGAGCCTTGTCTTTATCGGTTCCGATGCGATGAGCGACTTGGGCTGGTTCGCTTCCCTGCTGCTCGTCGGGACAATTCTTTTTGTCCTGTTCTTCCTCCCGCATTGCCTGCCGGCGAAAAGAATGACGCACGCGGCGGATGCATCCGGCGAGGGAGGGGCGGTTCCGGATGCGCGGCAGCAACGCCGTCGCCGCGTGTCATTGCAGCGGTTTATCGCCAGCCCGTTTGAGAGAGACCGCCGGCTTGTCGTCGCCGTTATCCTGCTGACGGTCTTTTTCGGCTTTTTCAGCGGCGATTCGCGCTTCGAGACGGATATGCGGAAAATCAATTATATGACGGATGCCCAGCGGACGTCTTTCGATAAGATGACGGGATTGCTGAAC
>JAITDQ010000062.1 GCA_031282485.1 Tannerella sp.
ACCTTCTCGTCGAAATTCTCATCCCTGTACATCCATGCATAAATAATGCCGGCCGAAACAAACTCATCCTGATAACCGTGCGATACGGCCATTATCGTTTTAAGTTCGGAACCAAACGGAGGCAAATCTACCTCATCCATTGAAATAAGACGCGCCGTGCCGGGTATAACGGACGAATACGTCATGATATTGTAGTCCGCTATTCCGGCGTCGTGCAACGCCATGTGATAAGAACCGGCGTGTTTCTCCAAATCGGAATCGCCGCTGCCCTTAGCAATAAAAAAGGTATCCGGGATTAAGTTCCCAACTCTTTTCATCATTGTTTTAGAAATAATTTTACAGTTAATAATCAATTGAGCGTGCAAAAATACAAAATATTCGGATATATGTAATACACCGGGGGCAGTATTTTTTTTAAAACCGGCAGACAAATCCGAACCCGGCGCTGTCCGTCCCAATTGCGGGAACGGCCACAAACCGCTTCCCGGCAGCATCTTTTATCCCGAACAGGGAGTGCCATACGGGAAGCAACATGTAACCGGCTTCGGCGCTGAGCAACCCGATGCCGGCGCCCATCACGACGTCGCTCGCCCAGTGCGCACCGTTCACTATCCTCAAAGCCCCGGTCGCCGCCGCCACGAGATAGCCTCCATAGCCAATCCACGGGCTTACATCCCGGTATTCCCTGTACAGTATATGAGCGCTCATCATGGTTACCGCCGTATGGCCGGACGGAAACGAATTGCGTTCCCCGCCGCCCGGACGCGCCACGGCCGTTGCCCTTTTCAGCGCTTCCACGCTGCCTTTCATAACGATAAGCGATGTAGCCATGATAATCGTCCGGTCGCGGTGGCCGTGCCGGGAATCCACACCGGGAATGAAACCGAGACCGTAAGCCAGCGCCGGCATCCCGTATTCAAAATAATCGTCTGCCGCATACCGGCGGTCGACGCGCCTGCGTACCTCTCTTTCGATGTAATAATCCGCCTGGCGCACGGGTAGCCGGTTGAAACGCGCCGCCGTGCCGTAAGCGATAAACGTCGCCGGGAGAATGAATTTCGACCCGCGGCGGTTAAAGACCGTCGTCCCGCCTTCCCGCTGCGGCTCCCTGCCCGTCATTCCCGGACGGGCGGAACCGTAAACGGCATCGCGACGGTAAGAATCCTGCACAACCGGCCGGTTCGACACCATCGCCTGTTCCGGCAAAGTATCTTTCTGGCACATCATTTCCCGGCAGCAACATGCGGGGATAATTATTATCATGAAACGAAACATGTACTTTGTGAATTTGCCCGCCGGACATGTAACCCGCCGGGGACAACACCGGGAAGCCGTTATGTATTGTTTATTTCTCATCTCTTGCCTGCTTTGCCGTTCTGTTTAGCATAAACCTGTACAGTAAATACAGTAACCACCCGATTAACGAACCGGTCAGCATGCCGGGAATCACATCCGTGATGAAATGAGCGCCGAGGTATACCCTGGAATAAACCATCGTCACAGCCCACAGGAAGATTGCCGCCGAATACCATTTGTTCTTTACGACCAGCGCCGACATAACCGCAAAAGCAAAAGCGTTTGTCGAATGTCCCGATATAAATCCGTAATCTCCCGAAGCGATGTAATCATGTACGATTTTCACATCATTCATAAACGACGGGTGACTCGTCGGCCGGAAACGTTTGAATAAAGGTTTAAAAATCGCAGCCGTCACAATGGCGGACATAACGCCGGTCAGCAATGTGCACGTCAGCATCGGCAACCATTCCCTGCGCCTTTTAAAAATGAAATACAGCGGCGCCAAAACCACAGGAAACCATGCCCAGAAGCCCGCAAACGCAAGCATCAGGCCGTCGAGCCACCCGGCGTGAAAGCCGTTCACGGCAAAAAACCATTCCCTTTCATATTCCAGCAGACGTTCCGGCATTATCAAGTCTTATTTAATTTAATCCGTAAGTTTTCAAGCATATCCTTCGTCATCCGGTCTAAGTCATATTCCGGCATCCAGTCCCATTCTTCCCTTGCGCAGGAGTCATCGAGCAAATCAGGCCATGAATCCGCAATCTCTTGGCGCAGCGGGTCGACGAGATACTCCATTTCAAAATCCGGCACATACTGCCGTATCCGGCTGTAAAGGATTTCCGGGTCGAAACTCATGGCCGTCACGTTGAACGCATTGCGGTGTTTCAGGCGCGACGGGTCGGCTTCCATCAGCCGTATCGCAGCCTTGACGCCGTCGGGCATGTACATCATGTCCATAAACGTACCTGCCGCAATCGGGCATACAAACTTCTCGTTCCTGACGGCGGCATAGAAAATGTCAACCGCATAGTCCGTCGTCCCGCCACCCGGAGGCGCCACGTAAGAAATCAGTCCCGGGAAACGGACGGAACGCGTATCCACCTTATAACGCATGTAATAGTAATCGCTCAGCAGTTCGCCCGTCACTTTCGTCACGCCGTACATCGTACGCGGACTGCGGAGTGTGTCCTGCGGCGTTTTCCGTTTAGGCGCGTCGGGGCCGAATGCGCCGATAGAACTCGGTGTGAAAACCGCACAGTTCATTTCACGCGCCACTTCCAGCACATTGAAAAGCCCTCCGATGCCAATCTTCCATGCGAGCAGCGGTTTCGCTTCCGCAACGGCCGACAGCAGTGCGGCCAAGTTGTATATCGTATCGATTTTATAGCGTGACACGGCTTCGGCGATATGCTGTTCGTTCGTTATGTTAACGATAGCCATCGGTCCCGATTCCGCCAGTTCGCCCACCGGTTTGGCGCCGGGGATATATCCTGCGACCACCCTGCTGCCCGAATATATCCTTCTCAATTCCATTGTCAGTTCAGAGCCGATTTGTCCGGTTGAACCTATTACCAGTATATTTTTCATACCCCTTTTTCCTTTATGAATTTCGAGGGGCAAAGATAGTGTAAGCCGGAAGTAATACAAAATAAACCGGTTTATTTTTATCGCCCGGCCGCCCGAACGTCCGCTCCCGCACCCGTAGATCGCATGATTACGTTTCCCCCATAATCATAATGCCTGCGATAACAATCAATACATTCACACAAGCCGCATCCCTTTTAATTTTTAATTTTTAATTGAATCTTTTCCGCCAGCACATTCCTGATTTTAGCGGCAAGAGAGTACTCTTCCTTTTCAACGGCTTTTTCGAGGAATATCTCCAGTTCGTCGACCGGATAGGACGTCATACTTTCCGCAGGCATTTGGTTCAGGACGTCGAAAGCATACGGTTCGTAGAGGTCGTACCAGTTGATTCGCGAGTGTTTTTTTTCGTCGCAAAGTTTGAAGACCTTTTTTTTGACGAAGAGCGGCGTTTCCGTTCTGGCGATCAGGGCGAGTGCGTCCTGCATGTGGATGTCAATGTAACCTGTCCTGTCGTCGATGTTAAGGTAAAGTTTTGCGGAATATTCTTCGCCTTCGAGATCGTGTATGACGATTTTGACGATTTCGTTGCCCAGCGCTTCGAGGATGTCTTTCAGGAAGTCGCTGAGCAGTATCGGCGGGAAATCGACTTTCAATACTTCGTTAAACGGTTCCATGACGATCTGAAAGGGGAATGATCGATGGATGTCAACTTTCATGGATATTGTCCTGTTTCCTTTCTCATCCAGGAGTTTCATTCCGAGATCCTTTGACTCCCTGTTAATGGAGGAGAGGATGTATCGGTCTATTTTCACTTCGTTTTTTTTTGCAATCATATTGTTATGGCTTTATTTTTTGTTGAATGACCCGGCGGAGTTTTTCGGCCAGTTCGTAATTTTCTTTCCCGACGGCGATGTTGAGGCATGTTTCGAGTTCTTCCCGGCGAGCAGCATCCATATCTTCGGCGGGTATTCTGTTGAGCAGGCTGACCGTATAATCATGGTCGATGTCATACCAGTTGATAATTTCATTATCTTTGATATCATTGGCGAGGTCGAAGACCTTTTTTTTCGCATAGATTGGCGCGTGCATGATAAATGCGAGCGCGACCGTATTAGTAACGACGGATTCAATGACAATACTGTTCCTGTTGGCATCGGTGAGGTACAGTTGCGAGATGAAGCGACCTTCCACGCGGTCGTGTACAACGACTTTTTGGACGGTCACTTTTTGTGCTTCAAGGATTGCCCTTATAATGTCGTAAAAAGTCAGCGAGAGTGACGGCCGTTCCGGAAGTTTCAGTCCGAATACCTGCGCATCCGTATAGCCTATTTTTACGGAAACAGTGTGCTTTCCTTCGGCATCCGCCAGCCGGAGGCCAAAGATGTTTATTTGCGGATGACAGCCTATTTCGTAGTTTGTTATCAGGATTTCGTCATTGTTTTTCGCCACTGAATCGTTTTTCTGCTTGTCTGATGTTGGGGTCATAATCTGTTTGTTTAATTATTTCCCCACAAAAATACAATCTTAATTTCAAACCGCAAAATTAAACGGGATAATTAAAATCCGTTTTTTATTTTGCATTGCCGAAACTTGCACTATCTTTGCATCCCTGAATAAACAAATAATGATAATATGTACGGAAAATTTCAACAATTCCTGAACGATGAACTGGCAAACATCGAATCGGCAGGATTATATAAAAGGGAACGTATTATAAAAACACCGCAAAAAGCGAATATAAGCATCAACGAAGGAGAGGAAGCGCTTAATTTCTGCGCGAACAATTATCTCGGACTGTCCGATAACCCGCGCCTCATCGAAGCGGCAAAAAAAGCGATGGATTCACGCGGATTCGGGATGTCGTCGGTTCGTTTTATCTGCGGGACGCAGGATTTGCATAAACAGCTGGAGGCTGCCGTTTCCGAATATTTTCGCACGGAAGACACGATTCTCTACGGCTCGTGCTTCGATGCTAACGGCGGTTTGTTTGAGCCGCTGCTGACGGAGGAGGACGCTGTCATTTCGGACGCGCTCAACCACGCTTCCATCATCGACGGCGTACGCCTTTGCAAAGCAAAACGCTACCGCTATGCGAACGCCGATATGGACGAACTCGAACGGTGCCTCGGAGAGGCACAGTCGCAACGCCATCGCCTCATTGCGACCGACGGCGTGTTTTCCATGGACGGCAACGTGGCACCTGTGGATAAAATATGTGCGCTGGCGGAGAAATACGATGCGCTTGTCATGGTCGACGAGTCACATTCGGCCGGGGTCGCAGGCCCTACCGGACGGGGTGTGGCGGAACTGTACGGCGTTTACGGCAAGATAGACGTCTTCACCGGCACGCTCGGCAAATCATTCGGCGGAGCCATGGGCGGTTTCACGACGGGGCGCAGGGAAATAATCGACCTGTTGCGCCAGCGTTCGCGCCCTTACCTGTTCTCGAACTCGCTTGCTCCGGCTATTGCGGGCGCAAGTCTGGAGATGTTCGGGATGCTCCGTGAAAGCAACGAACTGCATACGCGGTTAGTGAATAATGTAAATTATTTCCGCGAGCGGATGATAGCGGCCGGATTCGATATGAAACCGACGCAATCGGCCATCTGCGCGGTCATGCTGTACGACGCCCGGCTGTCGCAGGACTTTGCCCGGCTCATGCAGGAAAAGGGTATCTTTGTCACGGGCTTTTATTATCCTGTTGTCCCGAAAGGTCAGGCGCGAATCCGCGTGCAGCTTTCGGCGGGTCATGAACAGGCTCACTTGGATAAGGCGATTGATGCGTTCGTCAAAACAGGAAAAGAACTTGGCGTAATAAAATAATATGAATATTGTAAGCAATCCGTCCGACGTCATTGTAAATACATGCGTCGTCGCCGGCGAAGAAGAACGCCGCCGCGGCAGACGGTCAACGTCCGGCAATCATTTAAATTCGTATGGGAAAGAACAGTAATTTCCACAGTCACTGCACCTTTTGCGACGGGCGAAGCTATCCTGAAGACTTTATTAAGTTCGCAATAGCAAATAAATTCCGCGCATACGGTTTCACATCTCATTCCCCGCTCCCGTTCGAAACATTCTGGAACATGTCGAAAGATGACCTGCCCGAATATTTAACGGAGATAAACCGGCTGAAAGACAAATATGCCGGGATACTGGAAATTTATCTCGGGCTTGAGATCGATTACTTGGATAAGACATACAATGCCTCGACGGCTTATTTTCAAACGATGCCGCTTGATTACCGCATAAGTTCCGTCCATTTCCTGTCGTGTGCCGAACCGCTGCTCGAAAGCAACATGCTGTGTATCGACGGCGGCTACAAAGACCTTGAAAAGGGAATTAACGAACATTACGGGGGAAGCGTCCGCCGCCTGACCGAACATTTTTTCGAATCATCAATGAATATGGTCGAAGCCGGAGGATTCGATATCGTCGGACACATCGACAAAATATACATGAACGGCAGCCGGCATCCCGATTTTGACATTCAGGCCGGCTGGTACCGGAAACCGTTTCTCGAACTGCTTGATCTGGTCGCCGAAAAAGGGTTTATTGTTGAGGTTAACAGCAAAAACAAAATGAAAAAAGGCGAAACCTATCCGCATATATCATCATACGGAGAACTGAAAAAACGTAACATCCCGGTTATGGTAAACTCCGACTGTCACTATCCCGACTTGGTGAACGACGGGCGCAAAGAAACGCTTGCGCTGCTCCGGAGCGCCGGCTATCGTGTCACCCGCGAACTTGTGCGCGGCGTGTGGGAGGATGTGGAAATATAATTAAGTATAACAAAAATGCTTTCATTCAAACCAATAACAATAGAAGACAGGGAGGCAATCAGGACGTTTACACTTCCGGGAGACCTCCTCAATTGCGATTATGCATTTGCAAACATGTGCAGCTGGAGCTTTCTCTACGAAAGCGAATATGCGGTTACGGACGGATTCCTTTTCCTCCGTTTCTATGTGGAAGAAAAGGGGCGCAGGCATCTGGCATACATGTTTCCCGTCGGCAGCGGCGACCTGAAAACGGCTGTCGAAGTCATGGAAAACGACGCCGTAAGCATGGGATACTCGCTGCTGATACTCGGCGTGACGCCCGATTCCAGAGATAAATTAAACGCCGTCTTCCCCGACCGTTTCACCTACATTACGGAACGCGATTATTTCGATTACATCTATCTGCGCGAAGACCTTGCCGGCCTTAAAGGCAAACGCTTTCAGGCAAAACGAAACCATATAAACAAATTCACGGCGCAATATGAATATACCTATCTGCCGGTAACGCCGGACATCATCGACCGGTGTATGGAAGTAGAGCGGATATGGTGCAGGGCAAACGTAAACGAAAGCGATGAGGAAGCGCTTGCCCACGAACGCCGTTCCATGCTTTTTGCGATGAACAGGTTTGACGAACTGGGACTGCTGGGAGGCGCAATCGTCGTGGACGGTAAAATCATTGCCTTCACGTACGGTTCGCCCATAAACCGTTACACATTCGGGATACACGTAGAAAAGGCCGACGTCAGTTACGAAGGCATATTCAGCGTTATCAACCGGGAATTTGCATCCCGTATCCCGGAACAATACACGTACATAAACCGTGAAGAAGATTTGGGACTGCCGGGACTGCGCCGCTCCAAACTGTCGTATAACCCCGTGATACTGCTTGAGAAAAACGCCGCCGTCAAACGGCGGTGACTTCCCGGACGCTTCTTCTCCGCATGAATTTTTCGAATAACATTTTTAACAGGAAAGATATGTATCGCAATAACACCCCGGACAGTCGGCCGTCCTCTTTTCCCCTGCCGGAAGACAAACCGGAAGTCGCCGCTTTGTGGCAGGAGGTATTCCACGATTCCGGCGAGTTCACAGACCTCTTTTTCAGCCGTGTTTACAAACCCGAAAACACCCTCGTCACGAAAAAAGATAACGGAATCATTGCCGCATTACAGATGATTCCCTACGAAATAAAAACGGCAAACGGCATCCTGCCTTCGGCTTACGTATGCGGCGTTTGCACACGTCCTTCGGAACGCGGCAAAGGCGTCATGAAGGCGTTGATGACGGACGCTATGGCGGTTATGCGTCAACGGGGATATGCCGTGTCAATCCTTATTCCGGCAGAGGCGTGGCTGTTCGAGTTCTACCGGCGATTCGGATATTCACACCCGGTCGACTGCGGCGCTGAAACTTATTCTTCCGCCTCACCGCCTGTTCAGGCGGCGGATACTTTTAACATTGTCCGGGAAACCGTCTCTGCATCGGATTATACATTTACAGAATGTACGGCGGACAAATACTTCCCGTATTTCGACCGCAAACAGCGCGAACGTCCGTGCGCCGTCCTGCACGACGCCTCCGATTTCGAAACCATCATCCGCGATTTGGCCTGCGACGGCGGTCATGCGTGGACAGCGCTCCGGGCAAACCGCCCGGCCGGCATGGCATTCGCAAAACCTGCCGCAGGAAATAACGTCATCATAAAAGAAATACTGTACGACAGCCTCCCCGTGAAAGAAGCCCTGATTCGTTATATACTTCGCCGGTATAACGCCCGGACGGCAGAAGTCCGCGTCCCCCGGTCTGCCGGAGAAAACGCCGGCGCGTACGGATTAGCCTGTATTCTCGACAATCGCACAACCAATATATCCGGCTTATACATGACCTTAATGCTCGACTGACCTCACTTCCCTACCTTATTGTAATAATGCATTAAAAAAGGCTACATAAATGTAGGATTTTGCCGGG
>JAITDQ010000295.1 GCA_031282485.1 Tannerella sp.
CAAAACATTGAAGACGTTGCCCGTCCCGACAGCATAGGCGGAGACATTCAGATTGTCTTTTCCGGCGAAGAACACATGACGCTGAAAGAAAAAACAGCCGAAATAAAATACAACGAGAAAGGCGAAGCGGAAATCAATTCGCAGACCGTATCGCAGACCGCCAGGCCGGAAGCAGAGGCCACGGCCTACAATCAGGTGATTGTGCCCCGGGGACGGCATACGTCGCTGACCTTGAGCGACGGCAGCCGGCTGTGGCTCAACGCCTCTTCGCGGGTGGTTTATCCGCCCGTTTTCGACGGAAAGAAACGGGAAATCTATCTGGAAGGCGAGGCCTATCTGGAAATAACGCCCAATGCAAACAGCCCGTTTACGGTAAAAACCAAACAAATGGAAATACGGGTGCTCGGGACGTCGTTCAATGTGGCAGCCTACGAAGATGAACCTTCGCAGACCGTCGTGCTGGTGACGGGTGCGGTCTCCGTTCGTACGGGAACGCAGGACGGCGACGGCCGGACGGTCGAAATGGCGCCGAATCAGCTTTTTCAGGTCTCCGGCACGGAAACGGAACTGCTCAACGTGGCGGTAGAAAACTACGTCTCCTGGAAAGACGGCATTTACCTGTACAAGGAAGAAAAACTTTCCCTGATACTGAAACGGCTGGCTCACTACTACGGCGTGGAGATTCGCTTTGTGTCCGAAGTGGGCGAGATGCGCTTCACAGGGAAACTGGATTTGAAAAACGATGCGGAACGTGTACTCCACGGCCTGTCGAATACGGCGCCGGTACGCTGCCGCAGGGAAAACAACGAGACTTTTTACTTGGATATTAACCCTTAAAACTAATTTGCCTATGGAAAATACTTCATGAAGAAACAGCCAAAAAAAACCGGAAAACAGGGGGGCTGTATTCCGGTCAAATCGACGTTAAGTCATAAAATATCATTCAGTACAACTTAAAATCAATACAAAGGTATGATAAATATATTAATTAATGGCATAAAAAATGTCAAACTTGAGAAATTAGCAAAAATCATGAAACTATCCGCATTTTTCCTTATGCTGGGAATATGTATGGTGAACGCTCACGGCAGTTATTCGCAGGAGACGCTTTTATCGCTGGATATAAACAACAAAACAGTGCGGGAAGTGTTTGACGAAATTGAGCGCAAGAGTGAATTTGTTTTCTTCTACTATACAAATGCGGTAGATGAAAACCGGAAAGTACGTATCCGTGTGGAAAACCAGACAATCGACAGGATTCTGAACCGGCTGTTTGAGAACACGGACAATGTGTATACAATTGACGAACGGCAGGTCTACATTGCCCGCCGGACGGGAACGCCCGAATCCGAACAGAACAAAACGAAAATAACGGGTACGGTTGTCGACCAGACAGGCGAGCCGATGATCGGAGCCAATATCGTGGAAAAAGGCGATGTCACCAACGGAACTGTGACCGACGCTGAAGGGAATTTCTCGATCAGCGTGCAGGATAATGCCGTGCTGAGAATATCCTATGTCGGATATGTTACACAGGAAATATCAGCGGGGGGGGGGCGTAAACAACTGATAATTACATTATTGGAAGACAGCCAGACTCTGGAAGAGGTCGTAGCCGTGGGTTACGGCATACAGAAAAAAGTAAATCTGACCGGTTCCGTGGCCACACTGAACACGACGGACATACAGTCTACTCCCGCATCCAATCTCTCGAACGCATTGGGAGGCCGGCTTGCAGGCGTGTACGTCTCCGGCGGTACGGGCGGACGACCGGGTAACAGCGCGGCGATCATTGTCCGTTCGAAAGGTACCTGGAACAGTGCCGATCCGCTGTATGTGATCGACGGTATCGTAAGGGACAAGTTCGCGTTCGACGGTATCGACGCCAATGATGTAGAAAATATTTCCATATTGAAAGACGCTGCTTCGACGGCTATTTACGGTTCGCGTTCCGCCAACGGCGTTGTGCTGGTTACAACCAAAAAGGGGAGGGAAGGCAAGCCGGTGATTACCTACAACGGCTCGTACGGACTTTCCGACGCGACCCGCGTTCCGCCTACGCAGAACGCCTACAACCATGCCGTCTTCATCAACGACGGACTGAGAGTCAGCGGTGCGGACGCAAGCAATGCCAACTGGTTTACCGACGACGAACTGGCGTATTTCAAAACACATTCGTATAACTGGATCGACGAGGCCTGGCGGAATCCGATGCTCACGCAACATTCCCTCAATGTGAGCGGCGGAAACCAGCATGTGCGCTATTTTATGGGCGGTTCCACATATTACGAAACCGGCGGATTCGACAATCTGAATTTTAAGAAATATACACTCCGTGGAAATATCGAGGCGAATATTACCAAAGACTTGGTGGCTACCCTGAATCTGAACCTCGACTCGCGGGATGACCATAAACCTTACTGGGTGAACGACAACGACCGGGATACGATGGATGATACGTGGAGTTCGTTCCTTATGCTGACATCCGCATTTTTCCCGCCGTATATTAACGGCTTGCCGGTACGTCCCGCCGCTTTTGCGCAGACTTCGCACATCATGGAGATTGTGAACAGGGGCGGAGAGGTTTATAACAACCGGCAATATACGAATCATGAAGCCAGCATCGCGTTGCAGTATTATGTGCCGGCGGTGAAGGGATTGAGCGTTAAAATGCTCTACAACCTCTACAACAGGCAGCAGTTTACCAAAAAGTTCAATATTCCCCATACGCTGACCGTTTTCAAGACAACCGGCGAGCA
>JAITDQ010000307.1 GCA_031282485.1 Tannerella sp.
CAAACGAGAAAGGTGTGTAACCGCCTTTGTGAGAGCCGATAAGGATATCATTCACAAAGACATCGGCTTTCCAGTCTACCGCGCCAAAGTTAAGCACGATGTTTTTGCCTTTCCAGTCGGACGGAACTGTAAATTCACGTTTGTACCAGAGTTCATTTTGGTCACCGACTTCTTTCATTACTCCCGAAAGGGATGATTCGATACAGAAAGGAACAAGGATTTGTCCGTCGAAAGAGGCCGGTTCGGCTGTCCCGAGCGGGACGACGGCATATTCCCATAGTCCGTTCAGGTTACTCCACAGACCGCGTTCAATCAGGGGACGCGGATATTCCGGCCATACGTTTTGGGGGTCAACCTTTTCCGCCCACTGAGTTTTAATCTTGTCTCCCACAGGTTTCCACTGTGCCTGCGCTCCGAATATCATCGAAAACGCGCAAATTGCTAAAAATACTTTTTTCATAAGAATTAAAAATTAAATATAGAATAAATAAAATGTGATCTCTTAAAAAACAGGCGCCCCGGCCTCAAGCGAGGGAGTCGAACCGGTTATTTCAGGCCAGCCGTCTTTCCAGTATACGCGGTCAAGCATCAGCGCCCGGCCTTTCGCCTTCTGCCTGTCTACGGCGTGATACAGAATCCAGTCGTTACCTTCGGCGTCCCGGACGATTTCCGAGTTGTGTCCCGTCCCGACAAACCGTTCGTTCCCATGGATAAAGACCTCGTGACGGTTGTCGAACATGGATTGCCCCTGCCTGTTCAAATAAGGCCCAAACAGACTGTCCGAACGGCCTACAACCGTTGTATACGTGCTGTTAACGCCTTCGCAGCAGGAACCGACAGATGCGAACATATAGTAATAGCCGTCTTTTTTATGAATGTAAACGCCTTCGTATGCGTTGCCGGCTACACGCCTCTTTTCCGCGCCGTCTTTTATGGAAAGTCCGTCACCGGAAAGTTCTATTGCGTATATGCCGTGAAAACTGCCCCAAAACAGATACTTTTTCCCGTTTTCTTCGATGTAAAACTGGTCAATTGAATTTTCGACGTCTATTTCGCTGCTGATAAACAATGCGCCCCTATCCGTAAACGGGCCTTCGGGTTTACCGGAAACGGCCGCGCCGATACCGCAACTCCAGTGGCCTCCCCAACGCGACATTGAGTAATAGAGTACATATTGTCCGTTGATATAATTAATATCCGGCGCCCACAGTCCCCCTTTGGGTTCAAACGCGGGGCGTGTCCCGTCTGTAAAGGCCGTGCCGATATGTTCCCAGTCGACAAGGTTTTTCGAACGGTGAATGGGCGTGTTACGGATATCTTCCGTGGCGTAGAGATAGAAATAGCCGTCGTCCGCCTTAATGACGGAGGGGTCGGGCAGGCTGTAATTGACTACCGGATTACGGTATTTCCTTTCCGGCGATTCATCCTCCTCTTTATTGTTCGCAGCGCCCGAACAGGCAAAAACCGCAAAGAAGATGAATATTGAAATGATTCGATTCGTGTACATAGAGTTTATTTCGATTTGTTTTTCAGCATTTTGTTTTCCAGCATTTTCATGAAATAACCGCCGACAACCGAGCGTGCGCGGAAATTCATCGAATGGCTGTCTTTCGTATCATGCCAGTCGCTCAACGGTATGCGCGAGACGGTTTCGCCGGCATAGACGTGAACAGGAAGCATGATTTTGCGGAAATCCTCATAATCATTCGCGAGGCAGGCGCTCCAGATGATCCAGTCCGTTTTCGTATAGTCCTTGCGACTGTCTAAGGGCAAACCGTACCGGTTCTGTCTGGTCAGGTAATAAGCGACTTCTTTTTCCGCCACCTGTTCCGGGAAAATATTCAATCCGAAGAGTTTATCCCATATCAGATTATATTTCTGGCTCCAGGTGTCCGGCTTGTCAAATGTCAGGCGGTAGTGATCGCCGTCGTCGGCCATTTGTGTCCATTGGCGAGCCATGTCTTTGGCAGCGTTTATATATTTTTCGGCGGTTTCCTTTTCGCCCATCATTGCAGCGAGCTTGCCGTATCCGGCGATACCCATTATCGCCTTTATGGAAAGATTGGCATTGTGGGCAAAATGGCCGGCGAAGTCGTCGGTGCAAAGCTGGTTTTCGGGGTCAAGTCCCTCTTTGAGCAGATAGTTTACCCAGGTTGTCAATACCGGCCAGTGCTGTTTTGCATATCCGGGGTTGCCTTCCACAATGGCTATTGCCGCCGCCAGAATAAGCATATTCCCGGCCTCCTCGACCGGCATGTCGCCGCCGTATGTCTGTCCGTTTGCTATCGGGTAGGTGCCTACATCGTGCGCCGGGAACGGTTTGTTCCACCGGCCGCTTTCGCTGAAATAAAAAACAGGCGTCATCATCCCTTTCAGCAGGTCGGGATTATAGAGGAGAAACAGCGGAGAGGAAGGATATGTCAAATCGACCGTGCCGATTGAGCCGTTACTGAAATTTTCTTTTGAGAGGAAGATCAGGTTCCCGTCCTTATCTTCAATCATTTTATGCGCCGCGATGGCCTGGCGGTATGCCAGGGCGCACAGTTCGGCATATTCTTTTCCGCCGGCCTGTCCGGCTTCGTTCATCATATTTGTGTTAAATGCGTTGCAACGCTTCATGACGGGCAGATAGTTTTTGTCAGCCCGTTCAAAGGCCTGCATGATGTCCGTCTGCCCGTTATGTTTCCAGTATCCCTGCCTGTTTTCATGGAAATATTGCAGGGAATAGATATCATCGTATCCGAGCATCACGTATCCGTCTGCCGGGGCGGAGACTTTTCCGAAGTCTTCACTGAAAGCCAGAACGGCCGTGGAACTGTTTGTTTTCGTCTCCGACACATTCGGCAATGCGATGTTTCCCGTTTTGATAAAATGTTCTTTCACGCCGGCATATTCGCCGATGCGAATGGCGGCACTGTTCTTCTTCCCCGAAACGAGATAAAAATAACCCCAGTCGATGCGGACGTTATCGCCTTTTTTCTGCAAGATCGGTTGCCGGGTTGTTCCCGTTTTTGCGAAAACGAGATTTTCATTGCCCGACAGAACCGTTTCCGTTTCCTGACCCGGACTGTTAACCGTCCATGCGGGCGTTGCTTCGATGTAAATCTGCACATCATGCGCCTGTCCGTCGGTCGGGCGCACCCGGTATGAGATATAGTTGACGGGGGTGGAGAGCAGGTCGAGGTCGTCCGGCAACAGTGGCGACGTAAAAATAACGTCTAATTCTACCGGCCCGCAGGCGAACGTATAATAAGTCTGTGTCGGCAGGACGCTCACGGATTTCTGTTGGGCAGCCGTTTCGAATGTCGTCACCGATTCATCTTTTAAATAAAGCCCGAAATCCGTGTATCCGCCGCCGGTGCGGTTATGACAGTGTGCGGCGATTACGTTTTTCCCCGGGAGGAGTGTCTTTATCACCTCTTCCGGCAGCGCTTCCACGACATTGTTGCGCCAGCTGTAGCCGGTTGCCACCACCGGTATGCCGTTTATATAAAGTTCAAAAATATCGTCGTGCGAATATTCGAGGATAACCGGCGAGCCGGAATAATCATCCTTGAGGTCGAACGTACGGCGCACCCAGACATCCCTGCTTTCCCACGTCGTAGAGAGGTTCGGCATTTCGGGAGTACCGAAGGCCGCCTTTCCTTTTTCCCACGACCGGTCGTCGTATGCAACTTCCGTCCATTTCCCGTCCGGTTTATTTTCGGTATATGCAGCATCCCAGCGCTCGACGACGGCAGTGGGCAGAAGGAGTTTCAGCGGCATTTCGTTTACGCCCATAAAGCGATACGATACGCCGTCCACGCGAAGCGCTCCGATTAACGGGTAATTCACCCCCGTCCAGTGACGCACGACATCGTCATATAAACAGTCCGTAAACGACCACGCGCTTGTATACGGGTCTATCGTAATTAACGGGTAAGCCGGCGCCCGGAGCGTACTTTTCACAGCCGGTTCGAACAGCCCGGAAGAAGCCGGCGAAGGACTGCATCCGTAAGACAATCCTAAGATTGAAACGAGAAAAAGAAAAAACAGATTCTTCATGAGATTAATGTTTTAATATTTTAATAGCATATATTGTTGAGTTCATTTCCGTCGTATGGTAAAATAAATTTTCCGTGCAAAGTTAACCTTTATCATTGAAAAAAGTCTTTCAATATTCATTCAAAATCTTTCACGATTCAATCA
>JAITDQ010000319.1 GCA_031282485.1 Tannerella sp.
GGTGAAACTAAAAATCCACCTGTAGCAATGCAGGTGGATTTTTATTGAGTTGGTTTTTTATAAATAATTTTTCCAGTCTACGTTGTGCATGTCTCCGCTTTTGGAAAATTCCCGGTGGAAGGCGAAGCAGCAATTGAGGTTCTGGGGGGTGTGCCCTTTTACTCCTAATTTGAGGTATTCGTTGAGTAGCGGACGGTATGCCGGATCAACGCAATTGTCGATGATAACACGGGCGCGCTGTATGGGTGATTTCCCGCGGAGGTCGGCTATCCCGTGTTCGGTTATTATGATTTTTACGGAATGTTCGCTGTGATCGAGGTGCGATACCATGGGTACGAATGCGCTTATCTTACCGTCTTTGGCGGTCGAGGGCGTAGTGAAAATCGACAGGTATGCCGCACGGGTGAAATCGCCGGAACCGCCAAGCCCGTTCATCATTTTTGTGCCGAGAACATGCGTCGAATTGATGTTTCCGAATATGTCCGCTTCGAGCGCCGTGTTGATGGTTATCAATCCTAAACGGCGGGCGACTTCGGGGTTGTTGGATATTTCCTGCGGACGTAACAGTATCTTGTCTTTGAAGAAGTCAAGGCGCGAATAGACTTCTTTCAGGGCTTCGGGGCTTAGGGTTAATGAGCATCCGCTGGCGAATTTAACGCGGTCTTCGTTCATTAATTTGATGACGGCGTCCTGGATGACTTCCGTGTAAATCTTGAATGCCGGAATTTCCCTGTTTTCGCCCATGCTGCCCAGTACGGCGTTGGCGACGTTGCCTACGCCGCTCTGTACGGGCAGGAATGAGGCCGGGATACGGCCTGCTTTGATTTCGCTGACGAGGAAGTCCGATACGTTTTTGCCGATAGCCAGCGTCACATCGTCGAGCGGCGAGAACTTGCCGCCGTCGGAGCGGTTGTTTGTTTCTACTATGCCTGCGATTTTTCGGGGGTCTACTTTGAGGCAGGGCGTTCCTATGCGGTCGGAGGGCGTGTATACTGGGATTTCCCGGCGCAGGGGCGGGTCTGCCGGTTCGTAGATGTCGTGCATGCCCCGTATTTCTTTCGGGTGAAAATGATTAAGTTCGACGATGATTTTGTCCGCCAGACGGCAGATTGTCGGTGAGATGCCGACGCCTTCGGTCGGGATAATTTCGCCTTCGGCCGTTATGTCGGCAGCTTCTATTATGGCTACGTTCACTTTTCCTAAAAATCCGTAACGAAGGCTTTGCGCCAGTTCGGAGAGGTGCATGTCGAAATAGTGTGTGCCGTTTGAGTTCAGTAACGCACGCAGGTCTTTGTTCGACTGGTAGGGTGTACGGAATTTGACGGCGTCAGCCCTGGCCAGCGCTCCGTCTATCAGGTCGCCTGTTGAGGCACCTGTGAATATTCCTATACGGAAAGGATTTCCTTTTTTATGTTCTTCTTCCGCTCTTTTGGCGATAGCTTCGGGAACGCTTTTCGGACAACCGGCCGCAGTGAATCCGCTGAAACCTACGCTATCCTCATTTTTCACATATAAAGCGGCTTCTTCTGCCGTAATTTTCTTAAATGTCATGATTTATCTATTAATATTTACGTATACTCCTGAAAAAACGCCCGCAAAGATAGTGCAAACGGAGGGTAATACAAAATAAATTTCATTTATTTCCGGGCAGATGCATGAATTTTGGTTAAATTCAGTATGTCCTCTGGTGATTCGGCAATGTATACTGCGCCGTTTGATTCGAGTTCGGAACGCGGGCGGAAGCCCCATGTGACGCCAATGGAGGTGACGCCGCTGTTCAGGGCGGTCTTCATGTCGACGCCCGAATCGCCTGCATACAGCGCTTCTGCGGCGGGAAGGCCGGCGATCTTGAGTATTTCAAATACAATGGCCGGGTCCGGTTTGACGGGTACGCCTTCGCGCTGTCCGAAAACGGCGATGAATGATATTTCCGGGAAATACCGGCTTATCAGCTTTTCGGTTGCCTGCTGGTATTTGTTGGAAGCGACAGCCATTTTCAGTCCTTCCGACTGCAGGGCATGCAGCAGTTCCGGTATGCCTTCGTATGGTTCCGTATATTCGGTGTTATGACTGTCGTAACGGGGCAGGAATGTTTTCCGTATCTTCGCGATATTTTCATCCGTTTTTTCGCCTTCGGGAAGCGCCCGTTCAAACAGTTTATTCATGCCGTTGCCCACAAACAATTTGTAAGCCTCGATGGGATGTGTGGGGAATCCGTTTTTTTCTAAAGCGTGATTGGTACTGTGTGCAAGGTCGGATATTGTATTCAGCAGTGTTCCGTCCAGATCAAACAGGATCAGTTTCGTATGTTGCATTTTTAATATTGTCGTTTGAAAACCTCATTATATATAAAGGCTTTGCGCCACTCGTCCGTGTTTGCCGGAAGGTCGTCGAGCGTAATGGTCGCGTTATCGTCGTTCGTATACAGGAAGGTGTTTTCCGTATCATTTCCGAACAGGGGACTGTTAGCGGATTTTTTGCCGAGTGTTTTATAATTGAAATATCTTTCCGGCTGCGCGTGCGGAACATGAGCTGCGGCCGGCTGTCTCCCGGAAGATACGGGCTGGAGTTCGGGTACGACGGGACGCCGTTCGGGAACGACAGGTTGCCGTTCGGGGAAGACCGGACGCCTTTCGGGAACGGCCGGTTGCGGTGTTTCCACGTCGCCGCTGTCGCTGAAAACGTCTTCCCATTCTTCCGTGGTGACTTCACGGGACTGCCGTCTTTCGGCCTCCTGTTTGCTCTTTTTGTTTATTGAGCTGATTAAACTGCTGATACCGGCAACTATTATAATAATCCAGTATATCCAATCGCCTAATTCTTCCATTTTATTTCGTTTTTTGTTGAGGCAAATGTACGAATATATCCATACAAAACAATAGAAATGCGAATAAATTGTCATTTTATCGCATAAGTATTGTTAAAAGTTCAAGGATGTACATGCGGATTATCAAAAAAACGCTATTTTTGTCGAAACATTAATTTTCCTTCCAATGAAACGATTTCTATCTATTGCAGGCCTGATAATTATCGGTCATATCGCTGCAGCGCAAACAGGTACGGTTTATGAAACGAAAACCGTAAAAAGTGAGATTCTTAAAGCGGAACGTAAATATTCAATTTACCTGCCGCCGGGTTATAACGAAACAGACCGCAGTTATCCGGTCTTATATCTCCTGCACGGAGCGGGGGATGACCATACCGGATGGGTGCAGTTCGGACAGGTGCAGCACATCGCAGACAAAGCGATTGCCGAGGGACCGGCCGGCCCGATGATTATCGTCATGCCCGATGCAAATACCGGCAGGAGAGGATATTTCAATGATATAAAAGGCGATTTCAACTACGAAGATTTCTTCTTCAAAGAACTCATTCCGCATATTGAAAAAACCTACCGTGTGAGAAGCGAACGACGTTATCGCGCCGTTTCCGGCCTGTCAATGGGCGGCGGGGGAACCATCTTTTACGCCCTGCACCGCCCGGATTTGTTTGCTGCGGCAGCGCCTTTAAGCGCTGCGACCGGGAACTGGGACATTGAGCAGTACAAAGAAAGACTGGGAAAGCAGTCCGACGTAACGGAAGCTGCAATAGAAGAATACTTCAAACGCCACAGCATAGAAGGCATCCTGAACAACGCCCCGGAAGAAGAACTCAAGCAAATCAAAAGCATACGCTGGTACGTAAGCTGCGGCGACGACGACTTCCTCTACGAAGG
>JAITDQ010000339.1 GCA_031282485.1 Tannerella sp.
GATGCGGACATGGAAATTTTAAACGGGAAATACGGCCCATACATTACTTACAAAGGCAGCAACTTCCGCATCCCGAAAAACGTCAACCCCATGTCGATGACAATCGAAGACTGCCGGAAGATTATCATAGAATCTGCCGATAAACCGGTGAGAAAAAAATTTTCGAGAGTGGGAACGGGAGCGGGAGATGGAACGGGAGCGGGAGATGGAGCCGGAAAGGGAAAAGGAACGGGAGCCGGGAAGAAAAAGAAAGAGGCGTGACGGGACGCCGGAACTTCCGGTTATACGGTTGAAAGGGACTGTTTCAAAACGGGCGGTTCCCGCCAACTAAAACGGGCGCCTCGAATACCGGCTTGTCGATAATGAGTTTCCGAAGTTTCAAAACAGGTGGTTCCCGTCAACTAAAAACGGGCGGTTCCCGTCGCCCGTCAATCAAAAGAGCGCCGGTATCTCGGGGTTCTGCGGGTCTGCCGGTGGTGTGGCTTTCCGGGTTGCTCCGTTCCGGCCAATGGCGCCACCCGATGTGCAGTTCAGTCGCAACGGTGCAGGAAGGTGACCCCTGTCCGTGAGAGGCACGGATGTAACCCTGCGGGCAGGTCTCACACATTGTGGGAAAGGCCGCCCGGCATTGCAGGAGGGTTTCTCACATTGTGGGAAAGGTCGCCGCAGTGCTGCAGGAGGGTTTCTCACTCGTCAGGAAAGGCTGCTGCAACGTTGCAAACGGGTTCCCACGCAGTGGGAAGGGTCGCCGCAGTGCTACGGCCGGAAAACACACTGAGTGGGAAAGGTTACCGCAGCCTGTCCTCAATTTTGACGCAGTATAAAGCGCCGTCCGGGCAATACTTTTTTTCCTGTCTATTCTATGAGCAATGATGTTTCAGCAGACTTTTTGAGGCGGCCTCTTCTAATTTTTAAAGAGCCTGAAAAATTCGCTTTTGTAAGACGGTGAAATTTCGATTTCGGTTTCGTCTTCGAGCACAATTATCCCGCCCGAACTTTTGAGGTATGACTTTACGGCATTAACATTAATGATATGAGACTTGTGGACACGCAGGAACGGATATGGCAAAATTTCATCGAAATATTTCAACAGGCGGCAGACCATTCTTTTCGGTTTTGCCCTGTTTCGAAAATAAACATCCGTAAAATTTCCGTTTCCCTGCAAACGTAATATATCTTCCATTCGTTCCACCTCAAAACCTTCGAGCGTGGGCAAAATGACACGTTGCCGTTCGGGTTTGGGTTCGCGGATGTTTTCAATCAAGATTCTGTTCCTGTTGAAAATTTCATGGTTGATAATATGTTGCTGCACTTTGTTTACGGCCTGAATCAGTTCTTCGATGCTGACAGGCTTCAACAAATAATAGGCCGCACTCTGATTGAGCGCACGCAGGGAATATTCGGAAAAAGCGGTGGCGAAGATCGTTTCAAAATAGAGTTCTTTGCATCCTTCCAGTACATCGAAGGCATTGCCATACGGCATTTCCACATCTAAGAATACGAGTTGCGGCTGCAGTTCGCGGATAATCTTAATCGCCTCCCCGGCATTATGGCCTTCCCCTGTGATTTCCAGCTGCGGACAGTACTTGGCGATGTAGTTCCTCAGCACTTCCCTGGCCAATAATTCATCTTCGACAATAACGGTTTTTATTTTATCCATATTATCAATCTTTACGTCTGTCGATGCGCGGAAAACAAAGCGTCACGATTACACCGCTTTCCGTTCCGTTTTTATCGACTATCTCCATTGTTATTTTCGTATGATAAAGCCGGTTAAGCAAAGCGATCCGTTCAAAAGTGTTTGTCTGTCCGCGAGACTGCCGGTCTTTCTGGTGTGCGGTTTTCAGCTCCCGGCTTTTTTTCAGGCCGATGCCGTTGTCCTCCACCTTTATGCAAACGTATTCGCCTTCCGGACGAACCGTCACCGACAGTTTTCCCGCCTCCTCCTTATATCGCAGGCCGTGCCACACGGCATTTTCCAGATGCGGCTGTACCAGCATATTGGGAATCATCACGGAATCGGTATCCGGTATCTCTTCCGCACGAATCGAATATGTGAACTTATCCCGGAAACGCAGCTGTTCCAGTTTCAGATATTCATGCAACTGTTCCAGCTCCGTACTGAGCGGGATAAAATCTTTGTTTGAATTTTCCATGACGGTACGCATCAGTTTCGAATAGGACGACAGGTAGCGGTTCGCCTCCAGTTCGTTGTTTTCCGAAATAAACCGGTTCACGCTGTTCAGGCTGTTGAAAATGAAATGCGGGTTCATCTCGCGCCGCAGCGATTGCAGCGCAATTTTGTTGTTTTTACGGATGCTGCCATGCAATATTTTTAAAATGACGGCCAGGGTGATCAGGATTATTACGATCGAATACGACAGCACTTTCCTGGAAAAATTTTGTTTTGCAATCAGTTCATCCTTCAGGGCGCGTTCTTTTTCTAACTGCATGATTTTATCTTCCTGCAGGCGGAAGAATTTTTCGTCGACCAGCGTACTGTCATTTTTCACCAGCGTATCCAGCCGGTTTACGAAATCGGCGTATGCCGCCAAAGCCTTTGATGTATTGCGTCCCTTGCGGTAATGGGCGACGATTTGTTCCAGTACGGCCTTTGCCTCCAGCGTCAAACCTTTCTCGATAGCCGTATTATAGGCTTCGTGGAGGGAAGTAATGCCTTCGGTCGATTCGCCGGCTTCGAAATAAGACGTGGCCAGATTTTGCAGTTGATTCACTTCGGTTTTCGGATTATTTGTCCGGCGCGCTTCGTTAACCAGCGCCCGGTTCAATCCGATTGCGGAGTCATGCCGGTTGTCCGCCACAAGCGTATTGGCGATCTCCTGCTTTATATGAAAGGAAACGTCCTCTGCGCCGGTGGAAACGTTTGATTCTTCCAGCGCTATTTCCAGTTCTTTCAGTGCGCCCCGGTTATCGTTTTGCGCTTTCTTCACTTCCGCCATTTGCCTGCGTGCGGAGATTTGTTCGGGCACGGAATTGGAGGTTACCGCCAAATCGATGTTTTGCTGGATATAGGCCGACTGATGCATCAAATCGGAGGGATTCGTCAGGCGGTCGGCATCGTTTTTGTTCAGCGCCTTTTGGACATCATCCGGCGCCAGACGGGATGCGTTCCGGTAATTCGTAATCGCATGTTCAAATTTACCCTGCGCTTCCTGCACCTTTGCCAGTTCCCGGTATGTAGACGACAGCAAATCCTTCCGTTTCAATTTAAGATAAAGCGCCAGCGCCCGGTTCAGGTAAGTTTCCGCCCGGACATAATCCTCTTTGCCGGAAAGGTCTCTTGCCAGATCGACATAACCGTCCGCGACCGTTGCGTCCGAAGCGTCCTGTTCCAGAGCGTCCGTGAGCTTATCGGCCGACACATTGACCGATTTGGAGGGCTGCATTTTTTTTGCCGCCTTTTTCTCCGTCTGCGCAAATGAAAGCGAAACGGTCATCAGCATAAACAGCAGAACCGTACTCCGCCTCCCCTGCCGGGAAACGGACGAAAGCATCCTTTTATATATACGTTGCATCTGCATACGACTCGTTTTTTTTCCGAGACAAAGTAACGACTTTTTAATCACATCTCCCAACCCGTTCGCTTATTTATGTGACATCTTCACCAAGTGAAAACCGGCGGTCACACATTTTGCCGGAAAAACCGTCCACGGACAGTTTATATTTGCGGTATAAACAATTAAAATATAAAGTTATGAAGACAGCAAGATTTTTTTTAACGGGACTTTTTTTAATGTGTATGATCATCGGCGGCACGAATGTAAACGACGTTCCTCCGGCGGCGGACGAAACGTCCAAGGCGGATGTCGGGATTCAGGTTGCCCTTTTATTAGACACGTCCGGCAGTATGGACGGGTTGATTGACCAGGCCAAATCGCGGTTATGGAACATCGTGAATACGCTGACCACGCTGCGTTTCAAGGGACAGACGCCTGAAATACGGATTGCCCTTTACGAATACGGCAACGACGACATACCGGCTTCCGACGGTTATGTCCGCCTCGTCACGCCGTTAACCGCCGACCTCGACCTGATTTCGGAGAAGCTTTTCGCATTGAGGACGAACGGCGGCCTGGAGTACTGCGGAACCGTAATCGACAAAGCGACAAAAGGATTGGACTGGAGCACCAATGACACGGACATTCACCTGATCTACATAGCCGGCAATGAGGCTTTCACACAGGGCGAAATTTCATACAAAGAGGCTGTCAGCAGCGCTTTGAGGAAAAATATTACCGTAAACACGATTCATTGCGGCGACAGGACGGACGGCGTCGAAGGCATGTGGAAAGACGGCGCAGACAAGGGAAACGGCAAATTTTTCAATATTGATCACAATGCGCGTATCCGGTACATCGTCACGCCTTACGACGACCGTATCGACCGGTGTAACGTGCGCCTGAACGAGACGTATATAAATTACGGTCATACGGGCGAACTAAAAAAACAAAACCAGGCTCTGCAGGATCAAAACGCTGCAAGCATCTCGCCTGCAAATAAAGCGGAAAGGATCGTCAGCAAAACAAAAACCGTCTACAAAAACACCTCATGGGATTTGGTAGATCTGGCCGAAAAAGATGAAGAAGCGCTGCATAAACTCAAACAGTCGGAATTGCCGAAAGAATTGCAGGGCAAATCCGCAACGGAAGTCAAATCGTACATAGACCGGAAGAAAAAAGAACGCTCGGAAATACAAAAGGAAATCGAAACCCTGGCCAAACAAAGACAGGCCTATATCGACGAAGAACTGAAAAAAAACGGCAA
>JAITDQ010000382.1 GCA_031282485.1 Tannerella sp.
ATCGGATGCGGTTGCTGCCAAATCAATAGCGGACCGGTTCCCGACGGTGAATCTTCGGCTTCGGGACCGATCATTTTAGGCCAACGGGCGCCGGAAAAACCCTGCGATGCCGCCAGTTCCTTCGCTTTCGGCAGGACGTCGCCATACCATTTCAGACTTTTGTCCATCAGCGGCCAGCGGTTCCACAGTCCGTAATGAGCGCCGTGCCACCAGTGCATCTCAAGATGAAACTTGCCGTACCAGCCGCTGTTGTTGAACAGTCCGCTTTCCTGAGGCGGATACGAACCGGCTTCGTTGACGGCAAGCAGATATTGCGAAAGGACGATACGGCGTTCCAGTTCTTTCCAGCGCGGGTCGCTGCTGCCCGACAGGTCGATTGCCCCGCCGGTTTTCCAGAACGTATGCCAGTAATTGCCCGACGCCTTCATCGCTTTGTCGAACGGGGGAAGCGTTCCGTCTGTCTTTTCCGGCGTGTAATGTACGGTGAACGTGAATGTCTCCGTTTTTGCGCCGGCGGGTGTCAGGATGAAACGGTGCGCTGCCGCTTCTTCGAATTTGGCCGTACTTCCCCATGCGATTCCGGCATGATAGCGCACGTCGTCCATTTGACGTTGCAGGTCGGCGCGATTACCGGCGCCGGAAAGCAGGACGGTTTGATGCAGTTCCGGTTTACTCCAGTCGGCGCCGGTATTGCCCGGATGTCCGTAAGGAAATATCCATTCCACCTGCAAACGTCCGTCATTCAGCAACGGTGTTACGACTTTCACCGCCAGACTTCCCGATTCCGGTTCGACGCAGGTCACGACCTCGACCGGCACGTCTTCGACCGTATAACGGCTTTCGATGACGCCATTCCACATATCCAGCGTTTGCCGGATATTCTTAACATCCTCCGGTTTGATCAGTTGACCGTCATTCTTTTTAATCAGGAAACGCAACTGTCCAAGACAAAACCGGTGCGGATTTTCACGCATCCACATATAAAGCGCTTCCTGACCGGCAGACGACGAACGGTACGACAATGTTCGACCGTGAAAATCGTAGTCCTGCAATTTGAGAGCAGCGTGTTTTCCCTCCACCGGACAGGGTACGGAATGCCATCCCCAGTGCGACATGGCGTTTCCGTGAAACGTTTGTAACCCGGTAGCATCAATGCCAAAGGCGATTTCACCGTTACCCACCTGCAACAGTTCGGGCGCCGAGAGTTTGTTGAGCGTCACGGCATGCCGTTTGACCAGCGCCTCGCGGTCAATCGACGCATGGTTGCCGCACGACGGCATAATACATGCAATTGTAATCAGTAAACAAATTAATCTATTCATCTTCTTTTATTTTTAAAACATAAAACATTATTGTCCAAACACGATAAACCGGCTCTGTACCGGTTCGAGTGGAAGCGTAACCGACAGTCTTCCATCCTGCGACCGAACGGGATGAAGCGTTTCGATTTTTCCCGTATGCGGATTCCACAATTCTACACGGCGACGCTTTCCGAAATCTGCGCAAAAACTGATTTCCGCCGTCAAACCACAGTCGGTCGGATTGCCGAAAAAGAAAAAGTCCATCCCCTCTTTCGTCTTGTGAATGACGTTGTACGCACAGTCCGTATCTCGGAAAGACTCCGGCCTTTCCAAATATTCGGGCGAAGTTTTTTTGATTACCTTCACCTGATCGACCCGAACAGTCAAGTCGATGTTTGTACGGATAAATTCATTGATTTTCCGTTCGTCAAGGTCGTCGATAAAATAAACATTGGCATTGCGCTTTAATTCATCGACAAGGCTTTTGACTTCTCCGTCTTTCGAAAACTCCGCCGACTTTTCGGGATAATATCCTGCAAATAAAATCTTACCGCCTTTGTCGGCGTATTCCCTGATTTTATTCAGATTGGAGACGTGGATGGTGCGGCACCAGGGCACAATCAGCAGTTTGTATTCTTCAAAATTTTTCGGATTATTCATTCTCAGCACGCCGTCTTTTTCGACCGTACAGCGTTCGTCCAGCGTTTCGGGATGAAGCAGTGTGTAATCTATCCGCAGTTTTTTGGTCATCATGCCGATAAGTTCGTAATACCGGTTTCCACGAATGGCTTCCCTGCCGTTGGTCACTTTATATTCTCCAAAATAGTAATGCGATTGCATGTCGGCTATCGGATAAAGAATCCCGACCCGTGCCACATGACGGCTGTGCTGAAGAATCATTTCGCAACGTGAGACCCATCGATTGTAATCCTTTAACTGCGCCGCCATCTTGGGATTGCGCCACGAGATTTCGGGGATAGTCCCTACATGACCGGCGTCATACCATGTCCCGTGCGGAATCAGTTTGTTGATACCACGGGCATAAACATCTATGGCTGCACGGTAAAGCATATCTCCGTCGTTGTATGTGTCCGGCTGGAAGTTGCCGTATATCTCGCAATACAAAATATCACGGTCATAGTTGTACGCAGCCGACGCCGGTATGTTGAAACCGTCGATGCCATGCCTGAAAAAGTGAATGTAATCGCACAGCGGAATGTCCTGATGCTTGAAATAAAGCAGTCCGTCGCCCATCAGTTGCAGCGGATTGGGACGGTAGGTCGCCGCCGGATGACCGGAACAGGACATCCCGTGTTTCGCCGCCCACTGCGACACAACACGCGGATAACCTTCGGCATTCATCCGGTCACGAACGCCAAACAGCGCCGCACGGTTTGCCGCATCCCGTTCGCCTGTATTTTCAAACAGGGAAGGATAAAGCGTGTCGGGCGAAAAACCGTATATGTCCTTGAATTTTTGATTGAAACCGTCTGTCCACTCCGTAGCGTTGGTGGCCTGGTAGTAAGCATGGTCGTCGTAGAAGGTCGTGCGAATCGTCGTTCCGAAATGTTCGGGAAAACGTTTGTGATATTCTCCGT
Organism: Tannerella sp.; assembly: GCA_031282485.1. GTDB lineage: Bacteria > Bacteroidota > Bacteroidia > Bacteroidales > Tannerellaceae > Tannerella. The sequence goes on from JAITDQ010000382.1 coordinate 2,900, forward strand.
AAGTCAACTCCATCAGTTTGCCGACAGCGTCCGGATCGAGGTAATCCACGAGATTCGCCTGTTTGTCGGTACAGCAGAGAAACAGTTGCAACCGCCATTCTCCGGCAGGTAATTCGACCTGTGCGGAG
>JAITDQ010000032.1 GCA_031282485.1 Tannerella sp.
TTGCCGAAGCATATCCCGAATCAACATTCCGAGTCATTCATCGCGACAATTTCGATGAATGGTTGCTGTAAGGGTGATTTTCGATAAATTTACGTTATCTTTCCTCATTATTTTATGCAATAAGGTTCCGTAAATTCGACTTTAGTTTCATCGGGAGTGGTCATGTTTAACAGCCACCGCTTTGTTTTGCCTATTGAGGGGCGGCCTATTTTTTGTTCTCCGCGTCGTTCTTTGAGCGTGTAGATGGTTTCCTGCATATCATCTACAAGGAAACAGGGGTGGCTGAAATTTTCGTTGCCGGGTGAATAGTGTTCTATACTCTCCGTACATTCTGCGAAATTCAGATATTGAATTACTCCGGGTTCGCTTTTGTCTAAGGGATATCTCAATACTTCCCCGCATTTCATGATGCCAACCCAGAAAGGATCCTTATCGTCGATTTTTCCGGCGTACAGCCCTACATGGTGGATACGTTTTGAGATTCGTCTTTCCGACAGGAAATATCCTTTAGATTTACGGTGTAACCCTTCTTTTTTAAGATCAATAAATTCAATGTTGTTTCCCCACGTATCCCGTACGATAAATGTTTCATTTCCGGCTCCGTCGATCATGACTTTTGATGTTTCGATTCCTTGTGATTCAAGATATTGTTGCATTCCGGCAATGGATTCCGTCTCAAGCGAAACGGAAACAAGACGCTTTTTTTCTTTAGCCTGTTTATCTACTATAAATTCGATAAACTGACGGTCATTTACTTTGAAAGAAACTACGGTTCCCAAGGTCGACGGATAAGAAAAAGCTTCATCAAAGCCAAGAAACCTGCCGTAATATTCCCTTGCCATATCCATATCGCTCACGAGAAAAGTCATTTTAGCTATTCCCCATATCGCCGGGGGACGTTTTGTTTCCTGTGCAATAACCTGACTTATGGTCATCAAACTTGTCAATAAGACGATTAATCTTTTTCCGTACATGATTTTCAATTAATTATTTTAATCTGATATTGTTTTCCTTCAAAAGTAACGATTAACCCTCCGGGCATTTTTTCCACTTTCACATCCACTCTTGCCGGGACGCGTTTTTTTGTGCCGTTAACGTATACTGCAACAGGCGTATGAGGCGCTATTCCTTCCGAACTTTGCCATGAGCAGTATGCTCCCAATCCGCCGAAAAGATGCGTGTTTGTCCAACCTTCACGAGGCTTTAATAAAGTTGCATGAAGTACGCCCTCCGGTGTTTCTATCGTTTGAAGCGTAGCATAATAGTCATCGCCGTGTATTAGTAATCGGTCCGCTGTTCTATCTTCTTTCGGAACCGTGTTGTGCGGGATGTTTATACCATATCCTCCTATCGACAGGTATAGCGGGTCGGGATAGTTATGCCAGAAAACGTGCACTTCGCCGTCGTTTCCTATCAATGTGTGGGTGATTAATTCATCTTTTTGAAATTCCGGGGTTTGGTCGTCTTTATTCACGGAGCGCAGATGATAAACGCTGGCCACATGGTCTGCTTCGGTAAAAAGCGTACGGGAGCAAAACCGGTACAACCACTGTTTACCGTCGTAGGAGTATCCCGTACGTCCGGCGCCTGTATCTTCGGCACCTTCGCCGGTAATGCAAAATCCGAGCATTGAAGAGTAGGCATGTTGGTTATATTTGACGGGACTTTGCCAGATTGTGCGGCTGAAAGGTTGGCCTGCAGGATATAGGCGGGCATCTCCGTCCACAGGACTTACATTGAGGGAAAACTGCGCCCCTCTTACGGCAATTTTTCCGCCTGCCGCATCGGCAGGCATGGGTTCTTCCGTTGTTGTCCAGAACGGATGGCCGGCCGGCAATAAAAGACAAGCCAGACCATGCATTGCAAAATAAGGATCTCCGGGAACAATATACGGCTCGGCAACACTTTGATTTTTACCCAAGTAACCAATATCCAACAATCCGTTTTCGCTTATACACCCATTGTCCCAAAAATATTTCATATTACCGGACAAGATTCTTCTTGCCATACCCGGAGACATTGATTTGTTGTCGTTTATCATCGCCCAACCAATTGCGGCATTGCTGGAAAAACGGTATGTGAGCGAGCGACCCCATGGAATTTGCCCTCCTTCGCGCGAATAATTATAACGGACAACTTCAAGAAAACGTGATGTCGTTTCCTGTATCCTGTCTCCGAATTGCGCTCTCCATACAGGATCATATTTATATATCATCTGGTTAAACAGCTGGAATCCCCAGAAGTTATAATAATCAAATCCACGGTTATTACCGTCAATAAACCAGCCGTCACCTCTATACCAGCCTAAAAGTCTTTTTATCATCTTTGTGTGATGCGCACGGTTGGAATCGATTCCGTCACCGTATTTTTCAATGAGAGAGGTCGCAAAAAGGTGAAAGAAATAATGATTGTTATGATAAGTAACGTTAAACGATTGTTTCCGGAAAAAGCGAATAAGGTTTTCCTGTTGTTTTTTTGACAACGGATCCCAGAATTTCTCAGGACACATGTATATTCCCATGGCAAATGATACTCCTATCTGGTCGTTCGGATCAGGATCGCCCCAGTAACCGTCGCTTTGCGGATCGGTGCCTCTTGTTACGGCATTTATAAAAGGTTTGGTTATGGAACCTTTATATCCCGGAATTTCATCTTTTCCCGTGGCCGTAGTATAAATGATTACGCCGACCATTATCCGTTCCATTATCCTTGCTTGGTTTTCGTTACGAAAATCTTCCAGTTCGAGGTAAGCTCCCGTTGATTTCGGCAAATTGAATATACCCGTTTCCGGGTTAACGTAAGATAACGCTCCGGAAATAAGTTTTTCTGCGATTTCAAGCCAGTGGGCTTTTGTATATCCGGTATAAGGACTTGTCCGGAAGTCATCTTTTGCGTTCAATTTATTGACGGCGCCTGCATTTACCGGTAAAAACAGGCCTGCGGAAAAAACAGAGAAATAGATAATGAACTTTTTCATGATGTTTGATAGATGATTTATACCGATGCATTTTGCCACAAGCCGTCAATGTAATTGTCGTGCATCCATGGCAGGTTTTCGTGTTTGTAGAATGGTTCAAGCTGCACGGCCAGTTCTTTCATCCGTTTAGCCGATAGCTTTTTGAAGTTGCGCAATATTTCCAGATTAGAATCTACGACAGCTATACTGTCCATCCCGATGACAACGGCATCCGGGCCTTTCAATGACATGGCGTATCGGATAAGATCCGGAACGTTCAGACCGGGAATCGTTTCCTTAGGGCGAACGGCTTTCATCAGCAGAATACCCATTTTATTTTTTTTCCCGGCAGGCATGGCGATTTCTTCGCGCCGTGACGGTTGTTTCGGGTTCCAGTGGTTCATGGCAATAAGCATACTGTCGAAATTCCCTCTGTTTGCCATTTCTTTTAAGGCCTGCGCATCCCCGTGTCCCGAAAATCCGATAAAACGCGTAACACCTTCTTCCTTCAGCTTATGCAGGATGTCTATCAAATGTCCTTTCCGGCTCATCCGGTCGACGTCTTCGATAGACTGTACATCGTGAATTTTCAGCATATCCAATTTGTCGGTATTCAGCCGTTTCAGGCTAAGCTCGATTTGTTTCATCGCGTCTTTGGGTTCGCGTTCCGTTACTTTGGTAGAGAGGAAGATTTCTCTACGCCGGTATTTTACTACTTCACCGACGCGAACTTCGCTTATTATATGCCTTGGAGATTTTTCTTTTCCGGGGGGCAGACCAATCGAATTATCGTAAATATGCGCCGTATCCCAGTAGTATAAACCATTGTCGAGCGTATAGTGAAGCATTTCACAAGCTTCTTCGTCATCATCAATATGACAGAAACGACTGCCTAATCCGGTCACTATTTTAGGGATTTGTACGCCGGTACTTCCAAGTTCCGTCAGAGGTAGACCTTTTGCATCATAAGGATTTTCAATTTTCGGCACGTTTGCGTTTATCGAAGCCCTGCCGTCTGCCGCCACAAGTGATATACCTGCGCCTATAACTCCTTTTATAAAATCCCTTCTGTTCAAATCTTCCATATTTTTCGTTTTTTATTAACGTTAAATAAAAGGCGTCCAAAAAGTCAATGAATTGTTCCTGATGATTTTTGGACGCCTTTATACCAATAATTTTATTTCCACAGCGGGTGCTGTTCAAGATTGATATTCCGTCCCAATTCATTTACAGGAATAGGGTATACGTAATATTTTTTGTTTGTACCGATGTTTATTCCTTTGAGCGCCACGCGTTCTTCCATACAATTCATTCGCTTATAATCGTACCAGAGATGACCTTCAAAGCATAACTCAACCACTCGCTCCCATATAAGCGCCTTATTAAACGCATCTTTATCCAAACCGGCGAGACCTTCAAGCCCGGCGCGTTCCCTTACGAGGTTTATACCGTAATATTTGTCGTACGTCCCGCCTGAACCTGCATTATTCACCGCTTCGGAATGCATCAGTAATACATCCGAATAACGCGTAAAATGGTAGTTGAGATTGGAATTTTGATCGCCTACGCCTGTTTCGTCGGGATCGGTATACTTCCATGTATGAACCATACCCTTGTTCAGGTCGAAATCTTCACCCCAAACTTTTATTTCTCCGGTTTGTGTATCTTTGAAAGATAAGATTATATTTGTCGCCAGACGTTTGTCGCCGGGATTCAGGGCAAGCATGTCTTCATAAAAATTCATGGTTCCCCCGAATGAAGACCAGCCGGCCATGCCGCAAACATTTTGGTCGCGGATACTTGACATGTTAACCCAGTTTGATCCGTTCAGGTTTTGGTGAAATTCCGCGTCAAAGATATATTCTCTGTTATGTTCTCCCGCCTCTTTGAAGTTAATACCATAGTTGGGGTCAAGCCCGTAAGTGCCGGATTTGATAATTTCTTCACATTTGGAAGCGGCCGATGCGTAGTTCTCTGTTTTATTCCATGGATATCCTGCCATTGTAAGATATGTTTTTGCCAGAAAAGTTTGGGCAGCGCCTTTCGTCGCACGTCCGACATCTTTTCCCGAATGGCTGACGGGAAGCGCGGATTCTGCAAATTGAAAATCTTCAATGATTTGCGCAAACACATCATCGCTTGTTCCCATGTTGGGAAGGTTCTGATCATTCTGTTCGGACGATGTCGTTAAGGGGATATTGTCGAACAGGCGTATCAGGTAAAGATAGGCCAGTCCGCGTACAAAACGCGCTTCGCCTTCTAATTGTTTGATTCTTGCCGGATCTCCGTCTTTGATGCCGGGTATTTTTTCGATTGTTATATTTGCCCGGAAAATCACTTGATAAAAGAATTTCCATACAAATTCGATACCGTCCGTATTCGCTGTCCACGTGTAATCCTGAAAGGCTAAACGATATGGGACGGTGGATGCTTGCGCCGAAGAACATTCCGCCGGATATTCGCCGATCATTAATGCTGCACGGTGAAAGGATATGTCGCCGTCTTCCGCACTGACAAGCCGGCTGTATATGGCATTTACGGCAGCTTCCGCATCTGCTTCCGTTTTGTAAAAGTTGTTGGGCGATATAAAGTCGTACACTCTTTCCTCAAGGAAAGCATCAAAACAGGATGTGAACATTCCGGTAAACAGGAATCCCGCAAATAATATTTTATATATTGATTTCATAATGATTTTTATTTAAAATGTTAGTAAACTAAAATACGATATTTACTCCCAACGTGAATACACGGCTTACTGGATACGGGTTCCAGTCAACACCCGGTTGCAGGTTGCTTCCGCCTTTACTGCTTACTTCGGGATCAAAACCCGAATAATCGGTCAGGGTAAGCAGGTTTTGCGCGCTCATGTAAAGCCGGAGGGATTCGATAGATTTTTTTATCGGGAAACGATAACCCAGCACAACATTCTTTAAACGAATATAAGAGCCGTCTTCAATCATCCACGAAGAAAGAGGCAGATAAGCATGTGCGGCCGTACGCGGAGCAGGGATATTGGTTTGGGTATTTGTCGGCGTCCAGTAGTTCAGCATATCGCGGCGTTGTGAAGAAGAAGGCACTATCATCGCATATTCGCCCCGTCCGAGTTGCAGAATGTCGTTGCCGTAACTTCCGTTTATAAAGATATTAAAGTCGAAGTTTTTATAAGAAAAATTGTTTGTCCAGCTGAAAATAAAGTCGGGATTGGGGTCTCCGATAATTGCCCAGTCTTCGCGGTCAATTTTACCGTCCTGATTCAAGTCTTTGAATTTCGGCGAGCCTAAACCGTCATTTGTTAATGCTTTAGGATGTTTGGCAACCGTTTCTCCGCTGGAATTTACAATGGTAGCGTCTAACATTTCCTGCGTTTCGAACACTCCGTCATATACATAATAATTCCATATCCCGACGGGATAACCTTCTTCCAGCCAGCTTCCGTCGACCCTCAAGTGGCCGGACAGATAACCTCCCGGTCTTCCCGGCGTAAAGTCCGGTAAACTTACCACTTTATTCCTGTTCATGGAATACATCAAACCGGTGTTCCACGTAAAAGCTCCCGGATTATTGTTTGTTATCAGGTCGTAGTTTAGTCCGAGTTCAATACCCCAGTTTCGTATGGTTCCATTATTGCTGAAAATTGAACCGAAACCGGAAGATAAAGGTATGGATACATCCCATAACAGATTATCCGTATTCTTATTGTAAAAATCGGCCGTAAGGGTCAGGCGATTGTTAAACATTCCGAAATCCAGTCCGGCGTCGAATGTAGAAGTTGTTTCCCATTTAAGGTTTGAATTTGGAATTTTATTCGGAGCGAAGCCGGTCGCTTTCACTCCTCCCAGATTGTAGGAATACTGTGCCAGACTGGCCAGCGAAGCGAAGTTGCTGAATTCCTGATTTCCGGCTAATCCGTAGCTCACACGCAGTTTTAAATTGTTTAACCAATCGGCGTCTTCCATAAAAGCTTCTTCGGAGACGCGCCATGCCACTGCGGCAGAAGGGAAAAATCCCCATTTATTATTAGCGCCGAATTTCGATGAACCGTCGGCACGCCCTGTCAGTGTGACCAGATAGCGGTCTGCATAATTATAATTGATGCGTCCCAGCCACGATGCCTGCCGCGGAGTATTTCGCCAAGACGAAGGAACGCCCATCACCACACCGGCCGAACCCATGCTGTTATCTTCAAGCAAATCGTTTACAAATCCGGAAACAGTGCTTTGTCCGCCTAAATACTCAAACGTTTGTAGCGTTAACCCGCCTGTTGCGTTAATCGAGTGGTCGCCGATCCGGGCGCTGTATGTCAAAAGATTTTCGTTCAAATAGGACGTAGACCGGTTCCACGATTTGGATGCAACGCCATTAAAACTTTCACCCTGGAGTACGGTAGAAGGATAATACACATCGCGAAACGCATTTGAATAATCCGTACCGCCGCGAATTTCCAGACCTAAGCCTTTGAGGATCATATTCAGGTTGAATTTGACGGATACATTCGCCATTACCCTGTCTATTGTTGAATAGTCTTTGGATAGTTTTGCCAACCCGTAAGGATTGCCCGTTGTAGTGCCATAAGGCGTCTGGTTCATGGTCGAGAGACTGCCGTCATCATTATATACATACATGGTGGGCGGGAGCGCCAATGCCCCGTTAATGACACCGCCGGCCGTGCCGCCTCCGTCACCTTCCGAAAATGCTACGTTCGAAAATGTGCGGCCGGCCGTCAACGAGGTCTGGACGGTTACCCAATGGGATAGCTTCGTATCAACATTGGCGCGTAGAGATGCACGTTTTAAATCCGAATTGATCACGATTCCTTCCTGATCGAAATAATTACCGGTGATTGCGAACTGCGTGCTTTCGGAACCGCCGTTTATACTCACTTGGTGATTATGCATCAACGCTTCACGGAAAATAAGATCCTGCCAGTCGGTACTGTTATTGCGATAATAGGACGGGTCTTTCCATTTTTCGTCGGCGCCGCCGTATAAAGGCGCTAAACCTGCGTTTGCCGCGGCGATGTTGGACATTGTTGCAAATTCTTCTCCGTTCATCATATCCATTTTCTTTGTGATGTTTTGCACACCGAAATAACCGTCGTACGAAACTTTTGTTTTGCCGGTTTTTCCTCTTTTTGTTGTTATCAGAACAACACCGTTAGCTCCTCTGGAGCCATAGATTGCCGTTGCCGAGGCATCTTTAAGGATTTCGATGGATTCGACGTCGTTCGGGTTAATCGTAGCCATGCCGTTATTAGCCAGCGATCCGCTTTGGTATGCGGAGGCCATACTTCCGGCGGCAATCGGGAATCCGTCGATTACGAAGAGAGGCCCGTTTCCGCTTGAAAGGGAATTGCCGCCGCGTACGCGTATGGAAATTTGTGCCCCCGGAGCGCCGGATGCGCTTACTACCTGAACGCCGGCCGCCCGTCCCTGAATCCCCTGGTCGAGCGATGTCATAGGCAGTTTCTGCAGTTCTTCCGATTTGATGGACGACACAGAGCCTGTAAGGTCGCTTTTCTTCACCGTACCGTATCCTACAACCACGATCTCTTCGAGTGCACGGGTATCTTCTTCCATTGTGACATTAATTACGGTCTGATTGCCTGCCGTGATTTGTTGCGGGACGAAACCGATATAGGTAAATTCCAATACGGAATTGCTTCCCGCTACTTCAATCGTATATGCGCCGGTTATGTCGGTGACAGTTCCTTTGGTTGTTCCTTTTATGGTAACCGTTACTCCTGCCAAAGGGTCGTTTAACGCATCCCTTACCACTCCTGTGATTTTTTGTTGAGCAAATATTGCTGTCGTACTCAACAGAAATACGGACATTAATACCGCCCGTTTCCTTAATAAACCAATGATTTTTTTCATGAAACCGATTTGTTTTTAATTAATAAAATAAATAATTGTCGGCGCAAAGATATTCGTTTCTATTTTTCGCAGATAGAACAAAATGGCTATTAACTAACACTTTTTCGCAAAATGGCGGGTGAGTGTAATAAAATACCGATTTGTACAACAAATATGCACGCGGAGAAAACTTAACGTTTATTTTCTACGTTCTTTCTGTTCCGTTCAGATGATTTATAACCATTCGAAACAGAGTTTTTATTCCGTCCTTCCGGGTTCCGGCTGTTCGGAATTTAATTTGGATTCCGTCCTTCCGGGTTCCGGCTGTTCAGAATTAATTTAACATTCCGTTCTTCCGGGTTCCGGCTGTTCAGAATTTATTTAACATTCCGTCTTTCCGGATTCCGGCTGTTTAGAATTTATTTAACATTCCGTTCTTCCGGGTTCCGGCTATTCAGAATTTATTTAACATTCCGACCTTCCGGGTTCCGGCTGTTCGGAATTTACTTAACATTCCGACCTTCCGGGTTCCGGCTGGTCAGAATTTATTTAACATTCCGTTCTTCCGGGTTCCGGCTGGTCGGAATTAATTTAACATTCCGACCTTCCGGGTTCCGGCTATTCGGATTTTTCCTATGACCTGTGGCGTTCGGAAAGAAACTCGGACGGCGATTTTCCAAATTCTTTCTTAAATATGCGTGAAAAGTAAGAAGCATTGTCAAAACCTGTCCGTATCATAACATCGTTGATAGACGTGTTTTCTTCGCTAAGTATCCGTGCCGCTTTGCGCAGGCGGTAGTTGCGTATAAATTCCACGACCGATTGCCCGGTCATAGCCTTAATTTTACCATAAAGCGTACGCCGGCTCATCGCTAATGACGAGGCGATATAGAATACATCTATCTCGGTATTCGACAGGTTTTTCTCTATCAGATCCACCAGTTGTTTCATAAAATCGGCGTCGCGTTTGTTCACGTGAGTTTCACCGTTACCGGTATTTGAAAAATAATGTTTGGAATAATATTCCCGGATCCTCATCTGCTGGTTTAAAATGTTTGATAACGTGAGCAAGAGGATTTGTTTGTTTACCGGTTTTTCAAGAAAAGCATCCGCTCCGGACTGTAAGCCTTCTATCTGGTTCTCCGAGCCTGTTTTGGCCGTTAACATAATAACCGGGATATGGGACGTTTCGATATTTCCTTTAATCGTTGTACTCAATTCGACGCCATTCATTCCGGGCATCATAATATCCGTAATTATTATGTCGGCATAATCTTCTTCGAGTATTTTCAACGCTTCAAGCCCGTTTGCAGCCTTTTTCAGATTGTAGTATTCGCCAAGCAATTCGGCCAACAATTCCCTGAAGTCGTCATTGTCTTCGACGAGCAGTATTTTCTTTTTATTTTGAATCGCCGGTTCCTGTTGCGTACCGGTTATGTTTTTTTCGTTATTTGCAAGCTCATGAATTACGGAGGTATCGGATAAATAAATGTTTGATTTGCCGTTGTCAAAATCTTCTTTTTTGTAGATGGAAGTATCCGGCGAAAAACCGATAACGATATCCGAGCCGGTATACCGTTCACTGTAAATAGCGATATAGCCCCTGTGCAGTTCGATCAGGCTTTTCACCAAAGTCAGTCCTATACCGGAACCTAAGTGCCGGGCGCCGTCGGATTCGTTTACCCTGTAATAACGCTCAAAAACAAAACCGATAGATTCGCCCGAAATGCCGACTCCGCTGTCGCTGATGACCATTCCGAACATTTTTCCCGGATTTTCATTCGCTCGTACAACAATGTTGTTGGCGTATGAACTTTTGAATTTACTTATGTCCGCCAAAGTGGAAATCTTTATTATTCCGTTGGCGGAAGTATACTTGAATGCATTATTCAGCAGGTTAAGGACAATTTTTTCCATTACTTTCACATCAAAATAAAGTCCGTCGGGCACATCCGGGTCAATTTCCGTTGTGAAATCAATTTCTTTCTGCCGGGCATATTCGTAGAAATCGGAACTGTTGTCTATTATGAATTTATTCCAGTCTCCTTGTCGGAGGTTCAGCTTGATTTTATTATTCTGGAGCGAACGAAAATCCATTAATTCGTTAATCAGTGCAAGCAGTCGTTTCGTGTTGTTTTCGAGTACGGGTAAATACCGGGTGACAGGATTACCGGATTTCACGGTTTCCAATGTTGCCAAAATTAAAGATAACGGTGTTCGGAAATCATGCGACACATTGGTAAAGAATTTAAGTTGTTCCTGATGAGCTTCCTCCTTTTGTTTCTTTTCCTGTTCTTCCAGATAGAATTGCAGTTTCAGTTTCCTCTGGTAGTTATAATATCTTATAATTGTATATATAACGGCGGAAAGCAGCAGGATATATCCCGTTATTGCCTGAAAGCTGAACCATGGCGCAGGTTTTATAATCACCGGAACAGATGAAAGTTCACCCCATACTCCGTCGTTGTTTGCCGTCATTATCTCGAACATATATTTACCTCCCGGTACTTTGGCATAGGACGCAATTCTATGATTTGCATCCGTTTCGATCCATCTGTCGTCATAGCCTCTGAGGCGGTATTTGAAGCGGTTTTTATCCGGGTTAAGATAGTTTGAAGATGTAAATTCGAACGAAAAGTTATTCCGGTTGTAATTTAACTTTATTTCTTTTGTCTGAAAAATAGATGTTTTAAGAGGCGAATCTTTTGTACTGGGGAGCACAGGGTAATTGTCAAGTAAAAAATCCGAAAGGATAACTTGTGGCTTATATTCGTTGTAAGCGTTTTTTACGGAATCAATGACCGTAAACCCTTCGTTGCCGCCGAAATACAGTTTTCCGGTTTTTGATTTGAAGGTGGAATACAGATAATAGGTATCTCCCTGCACCCCGTCCGATTTGTTAAATTTGTATATTCTGTTTGTTTCAATATCAAGACAAAATAATCCGTTATCGGTACCCATCCACAAATTCCCCGTCGCGTCTTCGTTCAGACTTGATATGGCGTGTACGTCATATTTTGACAAATCGGCTTTACACGTCAGGCTTCGACTTGATATGTCGTACATGAGCAGACCGTTCCCGTTTGTACCTATCCAGATAATGTTTTTTTTGTTGTTTGTTAATATGGTACAAATGTTAATGTTCTGGAAATCGGGAACATCGGAATGTTCGTAATCGGCAAAATATACGTTTTTGGTGCGAACGTCCATTATCAACAGTTGATAGGAGGATGTAATCCATAAAGTGTCGCCGTTACCCCTGTTAATATCGTTGATGTCCCCGTTTGACTGAATCGTCGGCGCGAGGAGATCAAAATGTTTCGTTTTGTTGTCTTTCAACGAAAGATATGTAATCATGTCCCTGTTCAGAAGGTACTTGATCCAAATGCCGGAATCCGCTTCGGCTACGATTCTTGTAACATGATCCTCCTCCAGCATGTTGTTGTCGACCGTATAATGCGTGAATTGCAGGGTTTTGGTATCCAAACAATCCATTCCTCCGCGCGACGTTCCTATCCAAAGTTTATGGTTTGCGGTAAATAACAGGCTTTGTATGTTGTCGTACGTCAGGCTGTTTTTGCCGGGAGAATGTCTGAAATTTGTGAACTTGTTTGTTTTTTTGTCGTACCGGTTAAGGCCTCCGCCTTCCGTGCCAATCCACAGATAATCGTCGTCTTCTTCAAAGCAGCTGACAACGGGATAACTCAATTCGTCGGTCATGGCATTGAACGATTTCAGTTTTTTTTGCTCATCCAAATTGATGAAACAGATGCCGCCGGAATAGGTTCCAAACCATAAATTGCCCTGATTATCTTCCGAGATTCTCCAAACGGAACTGCTCGGTAAACCATAAGGATCGGTTCTATCGTAATAATAATGGGTATACTCGTCGTTTTCCGGGTTTAATATGTAAATTCCCCGCTGACTTGTTATCCAGATATGGCGGAATTTGTCAATAAACAGCGCTCTGGCGGAAACCCTCGTATCTCCGTCGGGATAAAAAAAGTCGTATCGTTTTATTTCCTTATAATTCCCGGTAGAAAGTACGATAAGACCTTTATTTTCGGTCAGTACATAAAGGAAAGAATCCGTATGCGTCATGTCCGCAATATTATTGTATTGAGGATGAAGAAAAACATGATTGAACAAACCGTCGTCTTCATTATACATATATATATCACCGCTTAAAGTTCCTACGTAAATTCTGTTGTCTTTTGTGCAAATCGCGGAAGCGTCGTGTATCCGGCCTTTGTCGGATTCGACAGGGAAAAATTCAAAAGTTTTCCGGTCAAATAAGCCGATGGAATGAGCGGTTGATATCCATAATCTATCATTTGAATCTTCTTTTACAAGATTAACATTACTCTGAAATAATAAATCAAAATTGTCCGTCAGCGGATTATACCTCAGTAAACCGAAATTTGATGTAATGTAAATATCCCCGTTTTTATCAAGTTCCAGTCTTCCGAATCCCCATGTTGCCGCAGATTCGGGTTTCTTCAGTTTATGCGTGTAATGCTTGAAGGTATAACCGTCAAACCGGTACAGGTCACGAACCGTAATGACCCATATAAAGCCCCATTTATCCTGTTTCACATCCCTCTGCCCGTTTGTACCGAGCCCCCCATAAGGCGATACACGCCTTATCTTATAATGCGTAGAACTTTCATTAGCCGATAACCCGGTCAGTGAAGCAAGTGTTAAAATCAATATGAACAGGAAATAATTCCGCGGATTTAATTTTGTGTTGTCCATTTCGTTATTGTTTATTATTGCGACAAATATAATCCTATTTTGGCGATACGGCAAATTTTTTGACGTCCGAACCGGTCATTTTTTTTCAATTTGAAATCATGGAGGCGTGAAGGCATCACTGTCTCATCCTCTGAATTTCTTTAGAGGCCGGGGAGTTTGAATTTTGCGAAAAAACGCAGAGTCATGTGAGGATATTAAAATAAATGCGTATCTTGGCGCGAAATTTAAACGTATAATAACTAATTCCTATGAAAAAGATTTTGATTGTTTTTGCAGCCGTTTGTTTGTGTTTGGGGATGCAGGCTCAAAAAAAGAGTTATGATGTGGCGGCGTTTTTATATCCTGCATACGCGGCGGACGATCCGCGATTGCGACCTTTCTGGCCGCATGGAATGGGGGAGTGGGAGACCGTGGCTAATATGCAGGAGCGTTATCCGGGACATTACTGGAACAGGAAACCGCTTTGGGGATATATCAACGAGGCGGATCCCGTCGTTATGGCCATGGAAATAGAGGCGGCTACGAAACATGGCGTCAACGTATTTATCTTTGACTGGTACTGGTACGACGGGCGCCCGTTTATGGAAACGACGCTCGACAATGGATTCCTGAAGGCCGAAAATGTCGACAAAATGCGGTTTTACCTGATGTGGGCCAATCATGAAGTCGTGAATGTGTGGGACACTCGCTTGGCCGGTATCAACGAGCATAACGTGATATGGACGGGTCAGGTAGACCGGCAGGAGTTTGAAAAGATTTGCCGGCGGAACATTGAAAAATATTTCAAACATCCGCAGTATTACAGGATTGACGGCAAACCGGTATTTATGATATATGACGTACCGCAGCTTATTGCCGGGTTGGGAGGACCGGAGCAAACCGCAGATGCGCTCAGGTGGTTTGACGCCGAAACCCGGAAAGCCGGCTTCCCGGGACTTGACCTGCAACTGACGATGTGGTCGATCAATGTGAATTACAGCGGCGTCGACGGCAGTAAAACCCAAAACCCCGAACGGGACTTCGTGAAAAAACTCGGCTTTACCAGCGCTACACACTACCAGTTTGTGCATTTCACGGATGTCAACCGCGACTATCCTGAAATAATGAAAGACGTAAAAAAAGAATGGGCGCGCATAGACACCACATTCGATCTGGTGTATTATCCCCACATCAGCGTGGGATGGGACAACAGCCCGCGTACGGGAAAGAGCGCCGTTATGAAAAACAACACGCCCGCGAATTTCGAAAAAGCGCTTCGCGAAGCCAAAGCCTACGCCGACGCACATCCCGCGCAAGTCCCGCTCATCACCATAAACAGCTGGAACGAATGGACGGAAACAAGCTTCCTGCAACCCTGTAACATGTTCGGGTACGGCTATCTCGAAGCCGTCAGGAACGTTTTTAAGTGATGAGTTCTCTCTCTTTTGAGTAAATTTTCTTTTTTTAGAAGGTTGAAACAACATTTTTTGTACATTTGCACGAAAGAAACATATTTGTATGAAAGTTTCGTCAACATCGGATCATCAGTTAAACGGCAATTTTGATGCCGTATATGTGACCTATTATCCCCGGATGGTACGGTTTGCAAGGGACTATGTGTTGCTGGAAGAGGATGCGGAGAACATTGTTCAGGATATCTTTGTTATGCTCTGGGAGAAACGGGATGTTTTGGACATCAAAGTAAGTCTGGTACCTTATCTGTTTACTTTGGTTAAAAACAGATGCCTTGATTTTCTCCGTCATAAGACGGCCGAGGAGGCGTTTGCCAAAGAATATGAAGCGAAGCAGATGGCTCTCGAACAGCTCAATTATGCTTTTTCTTCCGACGAAGACATAGAAGAAATACTCAATGCAGCCCTTAATTCGTTGCCGGAACGCTGCCGCGAAATATTCATCAAAAGCCGTGTGGAAGGGAAAAAATACCGGGAGATTGCCGGCGAACTGAACATTTCCGTTAATACGGTCGAAACCCAGATGTCCGTAGCGCTCAGGAAATTGCAGATAAGCCTGAAAGATTATTTGCCATTGCTTTTATTCCTCTTGGATGTTAAATAAATATAATTTCGGAGTTGCCTTTGGCGGTAAGTGAAAACTCAATCGTTCTTTATTCAAAGGTCGATTACAAATGCAGAATTTAATAACAAAATATTTTGAAGGACAGATAAGCCCGGAAGAAAAACGGGAGTTGTTTTCACGTGTTCACACCGATGAGGAATGTCGGAAAGAATTTATCGCGATACAAAACATACGTGGCCTGACGTCTTGGATGCCTTCCGATGCGGACAACGCCGCGGCAATCGGGAAACTGTTACTTTTCAAACAGTCACGCAGGAGGAAACAGGCGAAATCCCTGTACAGGCAATGGATCGGATATGCTGCGGCCGTCGTTATATCGGTCTGTTCCACATGGGCTGTTCTCCATTTCTCAATGCGGGAGACGGAACCGGCGGAGCAGACGGCAGAGGTCTATTACGAGGAATTTACAACTCCCGCAGGCCAGCGTGCATTGCTCAAGTTGCAGGATGGAACGACCGTCTGGTTAAACGCCCGGACAACCCTGCGCTATCCGAACCGTTTCTCAAAAAACGAACGCCGGGTAGAATTAGACGGGGAAGCGTTCTTTGAAGTAAAGGAAAATAAAGAATGTCCTTTCATTGTAAACATGGAAACACTGTCGGTGAAAGTAACGGGAACAAAGTTCAACGTGTTTGCATACCGTGGGAACGACGAATATTCAGTTTCATTAACAGAAGGCGCCGTCAGGGTATTCGATTCGAAAAACGAAAAACTCGGTATGGATTTAAAGCACAACGAACGGGCTGTCCTGAAAGGAACCCGCTTGCGGAAAGAAACTTTCAACAGTATGAATTTTCTTCTGTGGAAAGACGGCGTCTATGCTTTTGATAATGTACCTTTCGGTGAAATGGTAAAAAAGCTGGAACTCTATTATGATGTAACAATAACAGTCAAAAACAAATCGCTCGAAAACTACCGTTTCAACGGCAAATTCCGCCAGCGCGACGGCAT
>JAITDQ010000078.1 GCA_031282485.1 Tannerella sp.
TCCCGGCGCCCGAATCGTCGCATGCAATCGCTGCAGCTATTCGCGAGGCCGAAAAAGCAAAGGAAGAAGGTAAACCGAAAACCATATTATTTAATCTTTCCGGCCACGGCTTAATTGACCTGGCTTCGTACGACAGCTATTTTGCCGGCGATCTGGTAAATTACGAATTGACCGAAGCCGATTTGGCAAAAAGTATCGACCCGTTGGAGAAAATAATATAATAATGGTTAGTGGTTAATGGTTAATGGGTGTGAATCGGGTTGTTGCATCATTGTTGCCGGAAACCATTCCATTGACAGGAGAGAAGGGGAAATGACAGACCGGATTGCTTTGTCCTGCGTTCTGTGGTGACGACGGTGTGCGCTTCGTCATCGCGAACTTGCAGAGAGAAGCAATCCGGCAGGTCATTTTCTTTATTTTCCATAGAGAGTTTACCAAACGCTTGGAAATTGGAAATAAATGTTGTTAATTTGCACCACGGAAAAACTTGAATTAAATATAATATAATGTACACATGAAACCATTGAACGTAATTGTATCTGCTGCCTTATTATCCTTATTATGTATTGCACTTCATGCCGCCGGCCGTAAGCCGCACGGATTGTTGACGGATCTGGTTGAGCATACGGATTATACGTGGCAAAACGGCTATATATCGAATGTGCCTGTGTGGCAGGCGGAAGATGCGATAGAAGCTCTTCAATATGTAGAAATCCGGTCGGCTTATCCTTCATTCAGCTGGATCGTTCCGGGTGAAACGAATGCGACGTACCAGACTTCCTACCGGATTATTGTGGCCGACAACCCGGAAGACGCTCTTTCGGGAAAAGGTAACGTCTGGGACAGCGGCGTTGTCGGAAGCAGCCGGTCTACGTCCGTGCCATACGGAGGAGCCGCTCTGCAGCCGGAAAAGAATTATTTCTGGCGCGTGAAAACCGTTACCGGCACGGAAGGCGAAAGCGAATGGTCGAATATTAAGGCTTTCCGTACGGCAGCCGAAATGGCCGGGTATGCCGCCTGCTTTTATCCGCTGGTAAAAACCCTTGAACACCCCGTTTCCGTAAAAAATACCGGAGCGTCGACCATTCTTGTGGACTTTGGAAAAGACGCCTTCGCGCAACCGCTCCTGACACTCACATCGGATGCGGATAAGGACAGCATCATCGTCCACCTGGGAGAATGTCTGTCGGACGGGAGGATTGACCGGCATCCCGGCGGAACGATACGCTATCACCGTTATGTCGTCGGACTTGTGAAAGGGACGCACACCTACCGGATAAAAATAGCCAAAGTCCGGAGCAATACCGGAAGCAGCGCCATCCTGATGCCCGGTTATACGGGCGAAGTCGTGCCTTTCCGCTATTGTGAAATTGAAGGATACGGGAAGCCGACGGCAACGTCCGCTATCGTGCGCGAAACGGTTCATTATCCGTTTGACGGGTCGGCTTCATTTTTCGAGTGCAGCAACGATACGCTCAATCAGATATGGGAACTGTGTAAATATTCGGTGAAAGCGACTTCATTTGCGGGAATTTACGTCGACGGCGACCGCGAACGCACACCCTACGAGGCGGATGCTTTGATCAATCAACTTTGCCATTATGCGGTAGACCGCGAATATTCAATGGCGCGCCGCTCGCACGAGTACCTGCTTGAACATCCCACGTGGCCTACGGAATGGATCCTGCAGGCCGTGATCATCGCATGGTATGATTACCTGTATACCGGCGACAGCCGTTCCCTGCAGGCAAATTACGACATCCTGAAAGCCCGGACGCTGATGCGGCTGAGGGAAAAAAACGGCCTGATCAGTACGACGACAGGCCTTCTGACACCCGAATTTTCGGAAACGATCCGTTTCAACGGTAAAATCCGGGATATTGTAGACTGGCCTCATACGGGAATCCTCGGCCTGAACAAGCTCGAAGGCGGCGAGGCCGACGGCTTTGTCTTCTCCGATTACAACGCCGTGACAAATGCATTTCATTATGAAGCATTGAAACTGATGGGCAAAATAGCGGATGCGCTGGATTTAGACGGCGATGCGTCGTATTACAAAAATGAAGCCGGACGGTTCCTTACCCGTTTCAACAAAACGTTTTTCAACAGCCGGAAAGGTTATTATGTCGACGGCGACACGACCGTCCATTCGTCGTTACATGCAAACATGTTTCCCGTGGCGTTCGGAATGACGCCTCCCGGCAGGATGAAACCTGTCACAGACTTCATGCAAAGCCGTAAAATGGCGTGCAGCGTATACGGTTCGCAGTTCCTGATGGATGCCCTGTATGAAGCCTCGGATGCGGAATATGCCCTTCACCTGCTGACGAAAACGGACGACCGGAGCTGGTATAACATGATACGCGTCGGCTCCACTATCTCGCTGGAAGCATGGGACAACAAATACAAACCGAATCAGGACTGGAATCATATCTGGGGAGCCGCCCCGGCGAACATAATCCCCCGGAAACTGATGGGCGTCGAACCGTTAATGCCCGGATTTGACAGGGTTCGCATCAAACCGCAGCTAGCGTCGCTCTCTCGTGCAAAAGCCGTTATACCTACAATAAAAGGAAGCATAATCCTGGAAATTGAAAATAAAGACGGCGAATACCGCATGCAACTGACAATACCGGCTAATATGGAAAGCGAAGTTTATCTCCCTTTGTTATCGAAGAAATACGAAGTGACAGACAATGGAGACGTCCGGAAAACAACTGTGGTAAAAGATGCGCCTTTCATCTGCCTGGGCATCCTTCCCTCCGGGAATCATACAGTATCAATGAAATACTGATATATTAAGCATTTATTTTCAAACTTTCCAGCTGTTACATTACTACGACGTGTGCAGCGCGGACAAATTTGAAACCCTTTTCGACGACCTCTATATCGGGAAACTTAGCGGTTTGCCTCACTTCCGTCAGTTCACTTTTATGATTTGGAGCTGGTCGATGCTTGCGTCTCGGAGGAATGTTTCCATGTGGCGTTTTTTCTTTTCTTCGAGTATTTCGTTTAT
>JAITDQ010000084.1 GCA_031282485.1 Tannerella sp.
ATGGCGCCATATAAGTTCCGCTGGTGGAGCGATTATTCGTCGCAAATGGGCAACTGGGGCGTACATTTTATGGACGTCATTCGCTGGTTAATGGGAGAAACGGCTCCGGTAGCTGTCAGCGCTCATGGCGGTAAATACGCGCTGGATCACGACGGAGATATTCCGGATACGATGCACGTAACGTTCGAGTTTGCATCCGGAGCGTTAGCCACATTTTCCATCTATGAAGCCGGCAGCCGCCCCCTGTTTGCCGAAGGAGAAATTGAACTGCGGGGAACGAAAGGAACCCTCTACGCCACCGAAAAAGGATATAAAATCATTCCGGCGACAGGCGGTTTGTTCCAGACATGGAAGACGCAAATCGAACCGGAAGAATATTCCGTAAAAAACGAAATGCTGGCCGACGGAAGCAGTATGGACAGCACAAAGACGTTAGTACGTAATTTCCTGGACTGTATCAAATCGCGTCAGACGCCATTCTGTCCGCTCGAAGAGGGACACCGTTCAACAACCTTCGCCCATCTGGCCAATATAGCGCTGGCAACCCGGGAGCGCCTGCACTGGAACCCGGAAACGGAACGTTTCACGAACAGCGCCACAGCGAATGAACTGTTACATTATGAGTATCGCAGCGAATGGAAAATGTTCGGCTTATGAATATCTGATGACCTGTGTGTAAAAAAACTATACAGAACAGTGTAAAAAAATTATACACTTGAACAACCGGATATAATACGTATCTCCTTGACAGATAAACACATTTAATTTATGGTACGGTTTTTGAATATAAAATAGTATTATCAATTTAAATGAAGATTTACGATGAACAAATGGATTGACTTTACGTCTTTTTTCAGATTTTTAGGTAAGAACAGGTTTTATACCCTTATCAATGTGTTTGGTTTGTCGGTATCGCTGATGTTCGTGATACTGATCGCCGTGTATACCGTGCAGGAGTTGTCGGTCGACGCCTTTCAGCAGAAGGCCGGACGGATTTATGCCCTGACCAAGGAAGAGATTCCCGGCAGCGCATGGAAGTTGGGCGCACGCCTTCAGGAGCGTTATCCCGAGATAGAGAAAGTCTGTGCAACGATCAGTTCGCAGAAGGATGTTCCGGTGATCATTGCCGACCGCAGGGTGATGGCCGATTTGATGTTTACACAAAACACCTTTTTCGACGTCTTTTCCTTCGAACTGCTCAGCGGCGACCGGCAGCAGGCGCTGGCCGCACGCAACGAGGCCATCGTTTCCGAATCGTTTGCCCGCAAAGCCTTCCCGCAGGTCGACCCCGTGGGGCAGACCCTCCGGCTCTACGATTCCCTGCACGTCACAGTCACGGGCGTGATGAAGGACATCCGCCGCTCGACCCTCCCCTACGCCGACATCCTGCTCAGGATTGAACATGTGAATTATTTCAACAGCAGTCTTTCCTCCGACACCTACAACAATTACGGCGAAGCCATGCTCTATCTCCTGGAAAAGGAAAACGCGAATCTCCGCGCCAGAGAAGCCGACATGCTGGAATACCTCAAGGAGGTAGTGTGGATTTACAAGAACGGATATGCCAAAAAGGTGAAACTTATCCCTCTGAGGGAGATGTATTTCTCCGAAGAATTTCCGATGCTCAGGAGCGTCTACGAGGGCTGGGTCGTGAATTTCGGCGACCGCCCGTTCGTGATGATCCTGATGTGGGCGGGGCTGTTGATTCTGCTCTTCGCCGTGATCAACTACATCAACCTGACGACGGCGCAGGCCGGCTTCCGCGCCAAAGAAATGGCCACGCGCCGGCTATTGGGGTCGAACCGGGGCGAGCTGTTCGTGCGCCTGATGATGGAATCCACCCTGCTGTGCATCCTTTCGTTCGCCGCCGGACTGATATCGGCTGCCCTCTTTGCGCCGTATGCCGGCCAATTAGTCGAACGGACGCTGGACATGGCCGGAGCCGTCACGCCGCTTAACGTAGCGGTGGCGGTCGGGGTCATCCTCCTGCTGGGCGCCGTGTCCGGTCTCCTGCCGGCAGTGGTGATTTCGAACTCCAAGGCAATCGAAGTCGTGCGGGGCAGTTTCAGCCGGAAAACGAAGATGGCTTTCAGCAAAGGTTTCATCACCTTCCAGAACGCCGTCACCATCACCATGATTGCCGCTTCCATTACCATGATTGCCCAGGTGAATCACCTGATAAAGGCGCCGCTGGGCTATCATACGGAAAACCTGATCGACATTTCTTTCATGACCTCCGGGGAAGACGCGGAAACCCAGCGACTGATTGCCGAAGAACTCAAGCGGCTGCCCGAAGTGAAACGGACGGGATTCAGCGCCGGGACGCCCTTCAACCGCGGAAACAACCACACCATACACCAGGACGGCAAGAACATCAGTTTCCAGTCATTCATCTGCGATGAAACCTTTTTCGATATGATCGGGTGGGAAAAACTGCGCGACAACCACGTATCGGGCGAGGCCTATTACCTGAACGAACGCGCCCTCGCGGAGCTTGAAATCGGGGAAGATGCGCCGACATTCCTCTACTACGGGAGTCCCAAACCGGTTGCCGGCGTGATCCGGGATTTTCAACTGCAAAACATCACCGTACCGCCCAGCCCGGTGTGGGTGCAGGTCAGGAAAACGGAAGATTTTCAACCGTGGAACCTCTTAGTCGAGGTCGAGGGCAATCCGGGGACGGCCTGGCGCACCGTGAAGGATGTCTACGAGCGTATCACCGGCAACGACTTCACCGGCGAATTTATCGATCGGCAGGTGGCGGCCTCGTTCGACATCGAGCGGCGAACGTCGCGGCTGATGTCGCTCTTCACCGTCGTGGCCATTCTGATTTCCCTGCTGGGTCTGCTGGCCATGTCCACCTACTTCATCCGCCTGCGGACGAAGGAGATTGCTATCCGCAAGGTGTTCGGCTCCACCAGTCCCGAAGTGTTGCGGCGGCTGATTGCGACGTTCCTGAGTTACGTGCTGATCGCCTTCGTGGTGGCCGCGCCTGCGACGTGGCTGCTGATGCAGCGGTGGCTGTCGGGCTATTCCTACCGGATTTCGCTCAGTCCGTGGATATTCGTTGCCGCCGGCCTGTTCTGTCTGCTGGTGTCGGCCGTAACCGTCTTTTTCCAGAGCTACGCGGCCGCCGGCGCCAATCCGGCGAAAAACATCAAGGCGGAATAATAATGGGAATGGCGTCTGTTGCAATGTTATTCCGGCAGGATTTCTATCCAGTACCCGTCAGGGTCTTCTATGAAATAAAGTCCCATGTCGGTGTTTTCGAAGCAGACGCATCCCATTTCCTTGTGGAATTTGCGTATTTCACCATAATCGCCGGCTACACGCAGGCACAGGTGAAATTCGCTTTCTCCCAGGTCATAGGCTCCTTCGCGGTCGCGCAGCCAGGTGAGTTCTAAGGAAAACCCCGTTTTGCCGTCCGTAAGGTAAACGAGAATGAAAGACCCGTCTTCGGCCGTTTTGCGGCGCGCTTCTTTTAGGCCTAACGCCTTATCGTAAAAAGAAATACTCTTCTCAAGGTCGAGCACGTTGAAGTTGTAATGGTCAAATTTACTGTTTACTTCCATATTTGAATCAATTAAAAATTAAAAATTAAAAGAGATTTGTTGTTTGCTCATTTTTCATTCTTTCAATTAAAAATTAAGCCCTGAATCAAGTTCGGGGACGAATTAACAGCTATTGGTGATTTGTTGTTGTTTGCTCATTTTTATTCTTTCGGGTGTATCGTGATTGTTCCAGTTTAAAAAATCAGGCTTTCACCGGTTTTTGTCCATGCGGCGAACTTGCATCCGGACTTTTCCGCGTATGGCTTGAATGCATTGGCTTCTTTGTATTTTTCGCCGAAATGCATCGGGGCGAATATACCGGCATGTATCCGGTCGACGAACTGTTCCGCTCCGCGCATGTAGTTTTTCCCCAGCCGGCAGTCAACGGGGAACATTGCCAGGTCGACGCGGACGGTTTCTTTGCGCAAATCGTCTATTTCCTTGAGGAAATCCCGTTCGGCAGTCTGTATCTCTTCGGGTGTAGATTCTTCCTCCCAGTGCCAGTTATTCAGATCGCCGGCGTGGAAAATCTTTTTTCCTTCCGTTTCTATCAGAAACGATATGCCGACATCGGTCGAACCGAACGCCTTTACGGTAAGATTCTCATCCTGCCACGTATCCCCTTTGATAAGGGCTGATGTGTCCTTTGGTGAGATATGGCGGTTTTCGAGAATATCCTGTGAAAGGATATACTGCGTGTCGGGACGGATGTTCTTCCAGTCCAGTACCGCCTTGTTGAAATGATCGGGATGCCAGTGCGAAGAAAGAACATACAGTTTGCCGGGAAAAGACGGAAGCGAACGGCGTACATATTCGTCGTCCGAATCCCTGTAATAATCCGTTACGACGGTGCATCGTTCCCCTTCTGTTACATAGCCGCTATGATATATATACGTAAGTTTCATAAGCTCACTATTTTATTTTTAAACACTCAACAGCGACTGCCGGTCGTCGCCGTAAATTTTATAATCGAATACAAATATACATACGAAACCTGCGTTTTGCAAATATTTCATGATTAATCCCGTACAAAGGCCGCATCATGAACGCGTCGCAGCATATCCCCGATACGTTCGCGTTCGCGTCCTTTCCCGAGCGTTTCAATGGGCACGTAGCCGCGATAACCGTTTCTGCGGATGACGTCCATTACACGCGGAATATCGGCCGGCGTTTCCGTGCCGTTGATGAATACGTTTTCCTTGATTTGCCATGAAATGGCATAGTGTATGGTCTGCTCGATTTCGCGGTACGGGTCGGTGCGATAGCTTCCGATGTCGAGCATCAGGCCTGCCGCATCGGTGCGAATCAGTGCGAAAAGTTTTTCCACATCTTCGGCCGTTTTCAGGAAATCGTTGTGATTCTGCAGGGCAAGGGTGATGCCGTACTGTTTGGCAAATTCGCCGCACTCGTCGATAGCAAGGGCTACGCGGCGGGCGGTGGCGTCCCACGTATCGCCCTGCGGTACGCCGGCGCCGGCAAAGATGCGGAGGGTAGGAGCGCCCAGCTTGGCGGCTACGACGATCCAGTCCTTTACGTGCTGTATTTCCTTTGCCCGTTCGGCGTCGCCGGCAAGCGTGAAATCATTGCGCACGCCTGTCCCGCAGAACTGTATGCCCCGCCTGAAAGCATAATATTTCAGGTGATTGATGTACTCGTCCGACGGTGGCGCCGGATAGCCTGCGAAATAATATCCCGTCGCGTCAATGGCGGCAAAACCTGCATCCGAACAGTAGTCAATGACACTTTCCAGCGTCTCGCCGCCTTCGGTAAGCGGCGTGTTGAACGAATAGAGATTCAGGGCGATTTTGACCCGGCTCTGCACGGGCTTTGCGCCGGCGTCTGTCGCGTTCTGTCCCCGC
>JAITDQ010000093.1 GCA_031282485.1 Tannerella sp.
TATAAGCCGAATACAGCGTACAAATACCGAACGTCAGCTTTTTGTACTGCACATTGCAGAAACCGTTTTTTTCCAGGATGACCTTCATCCGGTCGCCCTGGGGGAAAGCTTCAACCGAAAGAGGGAGGTAGTTATATGCCGGTTTGTTTCCCGAAACGATTCGTCCGATAAGCGGGATAATCGTTCGGGAATAGAACCGGTATGCCTGTTTCACCGGGAAATATTCCGGCGAAGAAAGCTCCAAGATGATTAATTTCCCACCCGGACGGAGCGTTCGGAGAATTTCCCGCAATCCCTTATCCAAGTTTTCAAAATTCCGGATGCCGAAAGCCGTCATGGCCGCGTCAAACGACCGGTCGGCGAATTTCAGTTGCATGCAGTCCTGCCATTCAAATTCGATCTTACCGGACAAGCCTGCCCGGGATACTTTTTCCCGTCCGATTTGCATCATCTTTTCGGAAATGTCAATGCCGGTGATGTGTTCAGGTCGGAGTAATCTATAGCCTAATAGCGCCAAATCGCCCGTTCCGGTAGCGATGTCCAGTATTTTTTCCGGACGAACGTCTTTCAGGGTTAAAACGCCTTTTCTCCTCCAGTAATAATCGATGCCGAACGACAGGGCATGATTCAGTGCGTCGTATTGTCCGGCGATTGCGTCGAACATTTTTTCTATCTGTACGCCTTTAGGCGCATCATTATCCTTATAAGGGAATATTTTTTCGGCTTTATACGTCATTGATTGAAAATTTATAAAAAGTGAACAAAGTTACGACAGATTTCTTTATCTTTGCATCACTATGGATGATATTGGAAAAAATTCTTTCCGGGCATGGTTTTTGGCAGCTCGTCCGAAGACATTGCCGGCAGCGGCGACGCCTGTCGTTGTAGCATGTGCTTTGGCTTTCCGCGATGCCTGTTTTCGCCTGCAACCGGCGCTTATTTGTTTCCTGTTTGCCCTGATAGCGCAAATCAGTGCAAATTTCGCCAACGACTATTTCGACTGCAAAAAAGGCCGCGACAACGAAGACCGTTTAGGCCCTGAACGAGCCGTTGCCAAAGGCTGGATTTCTCCCCGGACGATGATGTATGCCACGCTTGGTTTGCTGGCGGCCGATTGCGCTTTGGGATTATTGTTAATACCATACGGCGGATGGTTATTAATCGGCGCAGGCATCCTGATCGTTTTATTTGCCCTGGCCTATTCGGGAGGCCCGTATCCGCTGGCCTGCCACGGGTGGGGTGATATTTGTGTGCTTGTCTTTTTCGGTATCGTTCCCGTGGGATTCACCTACTACGTGCAATCGTCGCAATGGACGCTTTCCGCAACAGTCTGCGGGATTGCAACCGGTTTGGTAATCATTAATATTTTGGTTTCGAACAATTTCCGGGATCGTTTTTCCGACGAAAAAGCAGGGAAAAAGACAACCATCGTTCTTTTTGGCGAAAAATTCGGGATATACTTTTACCTGTTGAATGGCATTCTTGCCACGCTTGCCTGTCAATATTTCTGGTGGGAAAAGACCTTTGGAGCGGCTTTATTTCCGCTTGTTTATCTGTTTTTCCATATCAGGACATGGCGGAAAATGGCGCTCATCGGACAGGGACGGCGATTAATCGGCATTTTAGAACAAAGCGCCCGGAATGTGCTGATTTTCGGCTTTCTGTTAGCTTTGGGGCTGGCGTTTACATAATGATATTCCATTGTTCAAAATATTGCCTTTTTGCAGATTTGGAGTTCAGTCCGTGAAGAAGCGGGATACTCGTGATTGCTGACTATATTGTTAAAATTTAAATTATGTACAGATGAAACAGATTATTATTTTGAGTTTTGCGGTTGCGCTTAATTATTTTGCAGCGTATCCACATTCGTATTCGTATTCGTCAAAAGAGGGGGAAACGCCGGGGAACAGGTCTCAAACGGGACTTCCCGCCGTTTTGGAAGAGCCGGCCGGCGACGGTTCCCAACTTGGTGAAATGTCGGAGGAGACACCTGTCTTTTTCGGCGATCCTTTTATTATGTTGCATGAGAACGTGTACTATGCATACGGCACTTCCGGGGCGGACGGCATTCGTGTCTATACTTCGGATGATCTTCTTACGTGGGAAGTCCCGGAGCGGAATCTTGCGCTGAGCAAAGACGATGTGTGGGCAGACAGGAAGTTCTGGGCGCCGGAAGTTTATTACATCGGCGGCAAATTCTATATGTACTATTCCGCGGACGAACATATTTGTGTCGCCGTCTCGGACAGTCCGACAGGCCCGTTCAGGCAGGAAGTGGAGAAACCGATGATTGAAGGAGAGAAATGTATCGACAATTCTCTGTTTGTCGATGATGACGGCAGGGCATACCTGTTTTTCGACCGTTTTAACGACGGATTGAATATCTGGGTGGCAGAACTGGAAGACAATCTGCTTGAAATCAAAAAAGAAACCATGACGAAATGCATCGGCGTATCTCAGGAATGGGAAAAAGTATGGCCGCGGGTCAATGAAGGTTCGTTTGTGATCAAGCATAACGGACTGTATTACATGACTTATTCCGCAAACAGCTATGAAAGTCCCTTTTACGGAATCGGGTTTGCAACGGCTACGCACGTGAAAGGCCCGTGGACTAAATATGAAAAGAACCCGATATACCAGAACGTCGGCGCCCTGCAAGGCATCGGCCACAGCGCAATGTTTACCGACAAAGAGGGAAATCTCCGCATCGTATTTCATGCGCATAATTCCAGGGAAAAAATCCATCCGCGTGTTATGCACATCAGCAAGGTGACATTTGAGAATCGGGAAGG
>JAITDQ010000144.1 GCA_031282485.1 Tannerella sp.
TTCCCTGTTATGCAAAAACTGCTGGCATTTCTCATATCGAAAAGACATTGGATTTTGTTCATTTTATGTGAAATAATCTCCTTTGTACTTATATACAGGAATAATGCCTATCAGCGGAACATGATGTTGAGTTCGGCCAATGCGATTACAGGCAGCATATCTTCGGCGTCCAATACCGTATTTTCCTATCTTGACCTTCAGCATGTAAACCGGCAGTTGCTTGAACGGAACAGTGTGCTTGAAACGGAAGTCCTCCGGCTGCAGGAGCAACTGGGAAAAATGGCTCTTGATACGGTCGATTTCAGCCGGGTTTTCTCGGTCGATACGGCGAAAATTGCCGGTTTCCCGGCGCCGGATTATACGTATGAATACATACCGGCAGGAGTTGCGAACAATACGGTGAACTATGTGAATAATTACATTACAATCAATAAGGGCATTAAAGACGGGATACGTCCGGACATGGGGGTCGTTTCGCCGCATGGCGTTGTCGGGATTGTTACGACGGTTAAAGACCGTTATGCGGTTGTAATCTCTCTTTTGAATACGAAGTTTAAGGTAAGCTGTAAGGTTAAAAATACAAGTTTTTTCGGAGCGCTGGCATGGAAAGGCGGCGATGTGAGGTATGCTTATCTTGAAGAACTCCCTACGCATGCAACGTTTCAGGTTGGCGATACGGTGGTGACGAGCGGCAATTCGGCTATTTTCCCGCCGGGTATCATTGCCGGTACGGTCGAATCGTACAGTAAACAGCGGGATGATAATTTTTACTCTTTGAAGGTGCGTCTTGCAACGGATTTTCAGTCATTAAACACGTTGTGCGTGATTGTCAATCATTCGCAGGAAGAACAATGGAAAATAGAACGGGAGGCGAAAGGAAATGATTAGGACATGGGGTCGATTGGCGGTTTATTTCATTGTATTTGTACTGTTACAGGTACTGGTAATGAATAATATACATCTGTTCAGGATGGTGACGCCGTTCATTTATATTTACGTTCTTTTGAAATTGCCGGTTGACATGACCCGTTCGAGCGTTATTATGCTCTCGTTCCTGCTGGGGCTTGTTATTGATATATTTTCGAATACGTTCGGCATACATGCTGCCGCGTGTTCGTTTGCAGGTTTTCTTCGTATGCCTTTGCTGGAGCGTTTTGTGGATATGAAAGACTTGCCCGAAGGTAGCCTGCCTTCCTATAAACTGTTCGGATACGGTAAATTTTTCCGTTACGCGCTCACATTGACGGCGCTTCATCACCTCGCCTTGTTTGTGATAGAATCTTTTACTTTCTTTCAGCCGTTGCAGATGATTATAAGGATGATATCCGCCATCCTGTTTTCCCTGTTGCTGATTCTTGTTATGGAAGCGTTTAATCTGGGGAAAAACGGAAATGGCGAATAACAGACTTGAATATTTATATGGTAACAGGCGGTACGTGATTGCAGGCGCTGTGCTTGTATTGCTGTTTATCTTCGTCATCCGCCTGTTTTTCCTGCAGATCATAAGTGATGACTATAAGAAATGGGCGGACAGTAATGCCTTTCAGCGACGTACCTTATACCCGTCCCGCGGTGTGATCTCCGATCGAAACGGGAAATTGCTTGTCTACAATCAGCCGTCGTATGACGTTATGGTTATCATGCGCGAAATAACGCGATTGGATACCGTCGATTTCTGTAACACCGTGGGAATCACGAAAGAATTTTTCGACAACCGCATGGCAACCATAAAAAACCCGAATCTCACCCCCGGATATAACTCCTATATTCCACAGGTATTCATGAGCCAGCTCTCCGCCGTCGAATACGGCATTTTGCAGGAGAAATTCTACAAGTATTCCGGTTTTTATATCCGTAACCGTGCGTTGCGTGAGTACGGCTGTTCGAATGCCGCCAATGTGCTGGGCAATGTGGGAGAGGTAACGCGTAAGGATATTGAGAATGACGATTATTATGTTCCGGGAGATAACTCGGGGCGTTCGGGCGTTGAGCGCAGGTACGAAAACATATTACGGGGCGAGAAAGGCGTTGAGATTTTGCTTCGTGATGTACATGGACGTATCAAAGGTAAATACGAGGACGGCAGGTACGATATGGCTCCGGTATCGGGCAAAAACATTACGCTGTCGATAGATATGGAATTGCAGGCATACGGAGAGATGATCATGCGGAACAAGCCGGGAGCTATCGTTATGATAGAACCTTCTACCGGCGAGGTGCTCTGTCTGGTTACTTCGCCCTCCTACGATCCGAGCCTTCTGATCGGACGGCAGCGCAGCAGTAATTACCTGATGCTTGAGCGCGATCCCCAGCGGCCTTTGTTCGACCGTTCCATCATGGGTTCCTATTCGCCCGGCTCGACCTTTAAACCGGCACAGGGACTTGTCTTTTTGCAGGAAGGCGTCATAACAAAAGATAAAACCTATACCTGCGAACAGGGCTATCCCTATCTTGGCGGGCATCCCAAATGCCACTCGCATTATTCGCCTATCTCGTTCATACCTTCGCTGGCGACGTCGTGTAATGCCTACTATTGCTGGGGATTGCGTGATATGCTGGATAACCGTTCGCGTTACGGGAGTATACAGGAAGCGTTTGAGGTCTGGAAAAATCACATCGTGGCTCAAGGATACGGCTATGCGCTGGGTATTGATTTACCCGGGGAGCGCCGCGGCTATATTCCTAACAGTAATGCGTACGACAGGACGCGTAACAAACGCTGGAATTCAAGCAGTATAATATCGATTGCGATCGGTCAGGGGGAAATAAACGCTACGCCGTTACAGATATGTAACCTTGCCGCTACGATTGCAAACCGCGGTTTCTATATCGTTCCCCATGTCGTCAGCAAGATACAGGATATGGAACAGGACGAGGTATACAGGACAAGGAAATATACCGGGATCGACCGTGAATATTATGGCTATGTCGTTGAAGGCATGCGTGCGGCAGTGACATCGGGCACGTGTCAAAGGATGTATTTGCCGGATATTGACGTTTGCGGCAAAACGGGAACCGTGCAAAACCCGCATGGCCGCGACCATTCCGCGTGTATCGCTTTCGCCCCGATGAATAATCCGAAGGTGGCTATTGTGGTTTATGCGGAAAACGGAGGGTGGGGCGCTACCGTGTCCGTACCTGTGGCCAGACTTATGCTTGAGAAATATTTCTACGGGGATATTCCTCCCGGCGATAAATGGCTTGAATATCAAATGCAGAACTGGAGCACGTCGCCCGGGTCAGTCAATTACATCAAAAAAGCAGAGGAAGAAGACAACGAAACGGATGGAGAACAGGAAAACGAGCATGTGGAAATCGGTTGACTGGTTTACGGTACTTCTGTACGTGTTACTGGTTGCGGCAGGCTGGATAAGTATATGCGGCGCCAGCTATGATTTTGACAATCCCGACTTTCTCGATTTGCCGGGACGGCCGGCGATGCAACTAATCTGGATAGGAACCTCTGCCGTGATTATATTTCTGGTAATGATGCTCGACAAGAATTTTTTTGAAACGTTTGCTTACCCTGTCTATGGCCTGATAATCATATTGCTTATCCTGACCGTTTTTATTGCTCCCGATATAAAAGGTTCCCGTTCGTGGCTTGTTATTACCTCTTCCATTCGTTTGCAGCCGGCCGAATTTGCCAAGTTTGCGACGGCGCTTGCGCTTGCCCGGTTTATGAATACGTATGAGTTTAATTTGCTGACGGTCAAAAATTTTATTATATCCATAGGAATTGTGCTGCTGCCGATATTGTGCATTATTTTGCAGCATGAGACGGGTTCCGCGCTTATCTTTCTGGCATTTACGTTGGTGCTGTATCGCGAAGGAATGTCCGGATATGTGTTGCTTACAAGCATTTGTGCCGCCCTGTTTTTCGTTCTCGGATTGAAATACGAATCGGTTATGTGGAATGATACGCCGGTAAGCGACCTGATTATATGCAGTTTAATCCTTGTGATAATCTGTATTATGCTGCGTTTTGTGCTCAATGAGCGCAAACTGGGCATTTATTTTTTCCTGATAACGGTATGTTCCGGCATTGCAGGTTATATCACGTCCTTATTCTATCCGTTTAATATGGCCTGGATATTGATTGGCCTGATCGTCGCTTTTTCCATATTCCTGATTTTATATTCGTTCCGGCAACTCCTCTGGAAATATGTACTGCTGGCGCTTTTTGCCGGTGTTTCGCTGGGATTTATGTTTTCCGTAGATTATGTGTTCAATGAAGTGTTAAAACCTCATCAGCAGCAGCGCATACGCGTTTCATTGGGATTAGACGACGATCCTTCGGGCACGGGTTATAACGTCAATCAGTCGAAGATCGCAATCGGTTCCGGCGGTTTCTCCGGCAAAGGATTCTTAAACGGAACGCAAACGAAACTGAAATATGTGCCGGAGCAGGACACGGATTTTATTTTTTGCACGGTAGGGGAGGAGTTTGGTTTTCTCGGATCGTTTTTTGTGATTTTTGTTTACGGAATGTTCATATTGCGTCTTATAATGCTTGCCGAACGACAGTCGTCTGTGTTCGGGCGGGTATATGGGTATAGCGTAGCGGCAATATTCTTTTTCCACGCGTTTGTCAATATAGGGATGGTATGCGGTCTCACTCCCGTAATAGGAATCCCGTTGCCGTTCTTCAGTTATGGCGGATCGGCATTATGGGGATTTACTATATTGTTATTTATTTTTCTCAGGATAGATTCTGCAAGGAAAGAATCGGAGTGATTATCGCTCCGGGTATATTCCGACCGCGCCTTTCAGCCCTGAACCAACGGTCAGCGACCGAAGGAGAGCTAAAGGGCAAAAGCCGGCTGTGACGGGATCGAAAACCGGTTATTTGAGATGTTGCGTAAAAATGACTGATAATGTATTAGTCTTTTATTTTCAGAGAAGGAGTGATATAATCCGGATCGATGACCATGACTTCTTTTCCTTCCCGATTCTCAAATGTCACCTTGCTGATGTGCATAACACGCGGATGGATTTTTTCCCTGGAATTATGCGCATGAAATACGATGCGGAGATTTCCCTCTTTGTCGGTAAACATTGC
>JAITDQ010000165.1 GCA_031282485.1 Tannerella sp.
GCCCTGTATGTAGGAAGAGGCTCTAAAAACGTGACGTTCAAAAGCAAAGACGCTTCCAAACCGGCAAAGTTCTATTTTGCATCTTCGCCGGCGCATACGGCATATCCGACGGCGGCAATAACCAAAGATATGCGCCGCACACGCGAATTGGGCGTTAAGGCCTTATCCAACGAACGAACGTTGAACCAGCTCATATTGAGTGAAATCGTACCATGTTGCCAGCTGCAAATGGGACTGACGGAAATTAAAGAAGGAAGCGTCTGGAACACAATGCCCCCGCATACACATTCCCGTAGAATGGAAGCCTATTTTTATTTCAAAATCCCCGACTATCAGGCTGTATGCCATTTCATGGGACAGCCTCAGGAAACAAGGCACATCTTTATGACAAACGAACAGGCTGTCATTTCGCCTTCCTGGTCTATTCATTCCGCTGCCGGGACAAGTAACTATACTTTTATCTGGGCAATGTGCGGCGAGAACCTCGATTACGACGATATGGATACATTCACGGCAGATAAACTCCGCTAAGCGAATAAATAACAATACATGCGAGAGAATGAAAATGAGCAAATTGCAAGCCGATTTCATAATAACAAAGCACATATATCTTTTAAATTTTAATTGATTCACGTATGAAACAATATATCTTTTTAATTTCCGCCGTTGTCGGACTGATTTCATGCAATCCGGGTTTGAACATTACAGTAGAAAATCCGAGCGATTTTGACCGCTCCGAAATGATAGAAATAGCTACGGAAAAATTAATGCCTCTTTCCGGCGGAAAGACATATATTGTAACAAATCAACAGGGCGACGTCATTCCGTCGCAAATAACGTACGACGGCAAACTTATATTCCAAACGAATATAAAAGCAAAGGAAACACTCCCTTATGGAATAAAAACAGGAACGCCGCAAACTTTCCCGCCGAAAGTATACGGACGCTTCATTCCCGAACGCAAAGATGATTTTGCGTGGGAGAACGACCGCGTGGCATTCCGCATTTACGGGTCTGCCCTTGTTAAGATTGACGGGCCGAGCAACGGGTTGGATTTTTGGTACAAAAAAACAAACGACCTGATAATCGACAAATGGTATAAAGACGACTTGGCCGGAATCCGCTCCTATCACGAAGACCACGGCGAGGGACTGGATGATTATAAGGTAGGGCGTACGTTAGGCGGAGGCATGATGGCGCCGTTTGAAAACGACACGCTGACTTTAAACGAAAATTTCGTCGCCCAGGAGATATTGGAAAACGGGCCTTTGCGTACTACGTTTAAACTTACCTATAAGGATATTACCGTCAACGGGAAAACCTTCAGCGAAAGCCGGACATTTTCTCTTGATGCCGGTTCGCAGCTGACGAAAGTAACGCAGGAATATGGCGTCAGCGACACCATTTCCGTTGCTGCCGGTCTGGTAAAGCGCGCCGAAGACGACGAAGCTTATCAGGCTTACACGGAAAACGGAACAGCTGCAGTCATTTATGAAGAACCCGATAATGAGAAAGTGGGAAAAGTATTCGTCGGCATGATATTTCCGAAAGGACTGGAAAGAATTACATCCAATACATATACAATCATACATGACATAAGTAAAAAAGAAGAAACGCACTCACACGTTCTCGGAATAACATCTTATTATCCGAATCAGCCTGTTACGTATTACACCGGGTTCGGGTGGGAAAAATTCGGCTTCCCTACGCTTGATTCTTTTCAGAATTATATTGGTATTTTTTCAGTAACACTTGAAGACCCGTTGATTATAAAAATCTTATAAATAACATTTTAAATTATAGCAGAATGAACAGTCTATTTTCATTAAAAGGAAAAACAGCTTTAGTAACCGGAGCTTCCTACGGCATAGGATTCGCAATAGCATCCGCACTTGCCGAGGCCGGGGCAACAATCGTATTCAACGACTTAAAGCTCGATTTGGTAGAAAATGCCGTTGAAAAATACAAAGCCGAAGGCATTGACGCCCACGGATATGTATTTGACGTGACAAATGAAGAAAGTGTAAATACCGCAATTGCCAAAATCGAAAAAGAAGTCGGCGTGATAGATATTCTTGTGAATAATGCCGGCATCATCAAACGCATACCCATGTGTGAAATGACGGCTGCCGAGTTTCGTCAGGTCATAGACGTCGACCTGAACGGCCCGTTCATCGTAGCCAAAGCCGTAATCCCTTCCATGATTAAAAAAGGACACGGCAAGATTATAAACATCTGTTCCATGATGAGCGAATTGGGACGGGAAACCGTTTCCGCCTATGCCGCCGCAAAGGGCGGGCTTAAAATGCTGACACGCAATATAGCTTCGGAATATGGCGAATATAATATACAGTGTAACGGCATCGGGCCGGGTTATATAGCAACGCCCCAAACTGCACCGTTACGCGAAAAACAAACGGACGGTTCGCGTCATCCCTTTGATTCTTTCATCATTGCAAAAACGCCGGCGGCGAGGTGGGGCACAACCGACGACCTGAAAGGCCCGGCCGTATTTCTGGCTTCCGATGCCTCCGACTTCGTAAACGGACATATCCTTTACGTCGACGGCGGAATCCTTGCCTATATAGGGAAACAGCCGAAATAAAACGAGGCTGTCTCAAAAGTATTTTTAAAGCCGGGCTTGTCCGGTAGCTCTCGGTATTCATTTCAAATACGCAATGCTTACGGACGAATACGCGACTTTTGAGACAGTCTCTTTATATTGTGAACGGCAAACTTGCCCCGGTCGACCGGCACGATTATATATTTATCCGAATTACAAAATAATTTTAACGATATTTTGTATGATGGTTTAACCAAATCATATTATCTTTGCAAAATTCAAATACCTAAAATAAAGATATATGTTGAAAAGAATTTTATTATCCTGTTTTCTGCCG
Organism: Tannerella sp.; assembly: GCA_031282485.1. GTDB lineage: Bacteria > Bacteroidota > Bacteroidia > Bacteroidales > Tannerellaceae > Tannerella. The sequence goes on from JAITDQ010000165.1 coordinate 2,901, forward strand.
ATAGCTATATGCGGGTGGATGAACGCTCAGAACTGGAGTAAGGAAGATTCGATATGGCTTAGAAGCGTAATGGAAGGCAATGAAGATGTCAAAATCAACGAAAATACCCGGAAAGCAATAGAAGAAGGGCGTTTAGTTGTACCGCCATGGATGAAAAATGCCGAAAACAAGGTTGAGAACATTGAAATATTAAAAGATTTAAGCGAAATGGGAAAGCTCGATTCCGTCAGGATTCGAAGCATTGACCCGTATTCCATGCCTCCTGCCGTTTTCGCGCTGTACGTGCTATACATGAACAAGATTGATTCGATAAATGCAAATCAGACATGTATACTCTCCGACGAAGACCGGCAAAAACTCGAAGATTTTGTGCCTCCCGAAGCCACGAAAGGCGCTTATGTATCAAGTACAACCGGCGGTATAGGCGGAATGAATTTTAATCATATTTTAAGCATGGTGTTCAGCCCGTCGTACAGGCAGAAAGCGCACAATGCAAAATATGCTACCTCATATAAAAATTATTACGATGCAGGAGCCATACAGCCCATCGGACTTACGGAACGCGAACGCAGGCAATTGCGCCAGTCGCTAAGGCAAATCAAAGTTTCGAGCGAAATAGCGCCCGGTTCAAAACAAATAAACGGTATCGACAATTAAAACCGGGATGCAACCAATTTCAAAAAAACACAGTCATATTCATCGTTATATAACTTTTTTTCCATACTTTTGCAGGTCAATTTAATGCAAATTATACACAATACGATGAATATATCTTACAATTGGTTGAAGGATTACCTGTCATTTGACATGAATCCCAGTGAAATAGCATCCGCTCTTACTTCTACTGGTCTGGAAACGGGTTCGGTAGAAGAAGTGCAAACAATTAAGGGAGGCCTTGAGGGCTTGGTCACAGGCAAAGTATTGACGTGTGCAGACCATCCCGATTCCGACCACCTCCATCTTACAACCGTCGATACGGGCGCGGGCGAACCGCTTCGTATCGTTTGCGGCGCACCGAATGTAGCGGCCGGCCAAAAAGTGATTGTGGCAACGGTGGGAACAACCCTGTACGACGGTGATAAAGAAATAAAAATCAAAAAAAGCAAAATCCGCGGACAGGAATCGTTCGGCATGATTTGTGCAGAAGATGAAATCGGCATCGGGACAGACCATTCCGGTATAATCGTGCTCCCGGATGATACGCCGGTCGGTATGCCTGCAAAAGAATATTATAAAATAGAACCGGATTACATCCTTGAAACGGATATCACGCCTAACCGCGTAGACGGCACGTCCCACCTGGGAGTGGCGCGCGACTTGGCGGCATATCTTAAACAGGCGGGGAAACCGTACGTCTTTAAAAAGCCGTCCGTAGAGACATTCCGTATCGACGACCCGTCGCCGGCTATTTCCGTAGAAGTGAAAAACGCCGAAGCCTGTATCCGCTATTCGGGGGTAACGATTAAAGGCGTTACGATTAAAGAAAGCCCGGAATGGATGAAAAACCGGCTAACGGCTATCGGACTGCGTCCGATAAACAACGTCGTCGACATAACAAATTACGTCCTGCACGAAATGGGACAGCCGCTGCACGCTTTCGACGCCGGAAAAATCAAAGGCAACAAAATTGTAGTCAATACGGTACCCGAAGGGACAAAATTCATTACACTGGACGGCGTCGAACGGACACTGACCGACCGCGACCTGATGATTTGCAACATCGACGAACCCATGTGTATCGGTGGCGTATTCGGCGGCCTCGATTCCGGCGTCACGGAGCAGACGAAAGATGTTTTCCTCGAATCCGCATGTTTCAATCCGACGTGGATACGCAAGACGGCGCGTCGCTTCGGCCTCAACACCGATTCGTCCTTCCGTTTCGAACGCGGGCTTGACCCCAATCAGACGATTTATGTGCTTAAACGTGCGGCGCTGTTGATACGGGAGCTTGCCGGAGGTAAAATAACCGGAGATATTCAGGACGTTTATCCTCATAAAGTAGAACCGTTCGGCGTGGACATAACTTATAAAAAAATAAACACACTCACCGGCAAAGAGATTCCCGTCGAGACGGTTAAAAGCATCTTGTCGTCGTTAGAAATCGAAATAGCGTCGGAAACGCCGGAAGGGCTGTCTTTACGCGTCCCGGTTTTCAGATACGATGTGCGCCGTGACGTGGATGTTATCGAAGATATATTGCGTATTTACGGATACAACAACATTGAATTTAGCGACCATATCCGTTCGACACTGAGTTTTCAGACAGCGACCGATAAAAACTACAAGCTGGAAAACCTTATTTCCGAACAGCTGTGCGGAGCCGGTTTTAACGAGATATTAAACAATTCCCTGACTCGTTCCGCATATTACGATGCCCTTTCCGCATATCCTGCGGCAAACTGTGTGATGCTTACGACGCCGTTGAGTGCGGATTTGAACGCCATGCGCCAGACATTACTTTTCGGCGGGCTTCAGAATGTGGAGTTTAACATTAAACACAGGCATAAGAACATCCGTTTCTTTGAATTTGGAAACTGCTATTCATACAGCGAAGACAGGCGGAAAGAAGGTGAATCCCTCTCGGTATACAAAGAGGAATACCGTCTTGGGTTATGGATTTCCGGCAACCGCGTCGAAAACAACTGGGCGCATCCTGATGAAAAATCATCCGTTTACGAGCTTAAAGCGCATATTGAGAATATCATGCGGCGTTTAGGGATAAACGTGGAAAAACTTATCCTCGACCGCTCGGACAGTGACATTTACAGTTCGGGAATGACGGTCGTTACACCGTCGGGGCGCACTTTGGGTACGTACGGCGTTGTCAGTCGCAGTATATTGAAAACGATGGATATCGAAAATGAGGTTTATTTTGCGGAACTTTCGTGGGATGCACTGACTAAAGAAACGAAAAAATACCGGGCGACATTTGAGGATATCCCTAAGTTCCCTGACGTCAAAAGAGACCTCGCCCTGCTTATAGATAAGAGCGTGACATTTGCCGATATAAAGAAAATCGCGCTGGAGAGTGAACGTAAACTGTTAAAGGATGTGGTATTATTCGACGTATACGAAGGCCGAAATCTTTTGCCGGGCAAAAAATCCTATGCGGTGAGCTTCTATCTGCAGGACAGGGAAAAAACACTTAATGACAGGCAAATAGATTCGATCATGTCAACCATACAAAAAAATCTTGAAGAAAAACTCGGAGCACAGTTGAGATAAACATTTTATAAAACATACAATCATATAACATTTATGGGAAGAGCGTTTGAATACAGAAAGGCAAGGAAAATGAAGCGTTGGGGCAACATGGCCCGCGTCTTTACCAAATTAGGAAAAGAAATAACGATTGCGGCCAAATCCGGGGGGGCGGATCCTGAGACAAATCCCCGTTTACGCGTACTGGTGCAAACGGCAAAGAAGGAAAACATGCCGAAAGAGAATGTGGAACGCGCCATAAAAAAAGCCACTTCCAAAGATTTCACGGATTACAAGGAAATGAATTACGAAGGATATGGCCCGTATGGCATTGCCATTTTCGTGGAAACGGCAACGGACAATACCACCCGCACGGTTGCAAATGTCCGCAGCTATTTTAATAAACACGGCGGCTCGCTCGGCACATCCGGTTCGCTGGAGTTCCTGTTTGACCACAAGTGCGTGTTTCATATCGTTAAAAAAGAAGGTCTGCCCATAGAAGACCTCGAACTCGAACTTATTGATTACGGCGTGGACGAAGTGGACGAAGATGAAGGCGAAATCATTATCTACGGAGATTTTGCACAAAATTCGGCCATACAGAAATATCTCGAAGACAACGGGTACGAAATCACATCAAGCGAGTTCGTTCGCATACCGAACGACGTGAAAGACGTCACACCGGAACAGCGCGAAGCAATCGAAAAACTGATTGAAAAGATTGAGGAAGATGATGATGTCCAAAATGTCTTCCATAATATGAAAGAAGACGATTCCGCAGACGAATAGATACTATCCTGTCGAAAAACGTTGCGCCCCTGCGCCGTAATGCGCCGTAATGAAAGGCGATTGCGGATTATAGATAGATTGCGGATAGAAGAGAGAAGATTCGGCTTCCGGCGGCTTCCGGCGGATTGCAAAATTGAAAAGTCCCGTACTCACGTATGGGACTTTCCACATTAACCATTAATAACCTTTTACCTTAAAAAGAACTAATAATATGAAGAAGTATTACGTCTATGGGCGCAAAGATATGGCAGGCATGAGAAATACCAATCATTTTACAGTCAACATTTAACCAATTCATGCGGTTTATGTACAAAAAGCATTGCTTTTAAGTACAAAACTCTATTTTTTAGCGTATTCCACAGAATAAGCAGTAGAAA
>JAITDQ010000216.1 GCA_031282485.1 Tannerella sp.
TGATTATAGGGTACCTCACTGTAATAACCTTGACGGGGCATTTCCGATGATTGTGGCTGATACTCAATTCGTGCTCCGCAATTACCGCAAAACGTTGCCCTGTCTATGTTTTGCGCTCCACATTTTGGACAATTCATAACTGTATAATTTTAATTTGTTGTTATTAGATGTACAAAAATAAAAAATCAATAATTAAGAACAAAACAATATCAATAAAAAGATTTGTTTTGATTGTATTTTAACTATTAACCGAATAATTTAACACTCCAAACACTTATCTGTTTATCGATTTATAATTTATTTGCCACATCATATCCGGCCTGCAAAGCTTTCAGGTTCAATTCGACGATTTCTTCGCTTTTTCGTGCGAAAATAGACCTTATGCCGTCCGCTATTTTATCATAGCCAATACCCAGGAAAGGCGTCGCCGCTCCTAACATGACGATATTTGCTACACGCGGCGAGCCGAGTTCTTTGGCTATCGCTTCCACGTCTAAGATCACTTTGTGTGCAAGTTTCTCCAGTTCCTCATTTATTCTATCCATATCCGGGTAATTCGGTATGTTTACAAATGGTTGCGAATTGGTAACGAGCCAGCCGTCTTTTTTCAGATAAGGCAGATAGCGCAGGCTTTCCATCGGTTCCAGTGAGATGATCAGATCCGCTTGCCCTAAAGGTATAAGGTCGGATGAGACGGGTTTGTCGGATAATCGCAGGTTGGACTGTACATCCCCGCCGCGCTGGCTCATACCGTGCACTTCGGCCTGTTTCATGTATAAACCTTCCTTTAACGCGGCCTCTCCGATAACGGCAGCAATGGACAATATGCCTTGTCCACCCACGCCTGACAATATAATATCTGTTTTCATTTGTTACATTTAAATTGATGATACCATTGTAAAAAAACTTAACTTTTCTTCTTTTTATTCTTGCGGGACAGTGTCTGTATACATTCACGACGCGGAATGATCACGGAAACGCCTTTATATTCGATTTCTTCCCGGATCATTGTTTTCATTTCCTCAAAATTCTTTTTCAACGGCGTTACGACCCGGATATGTTCCGGTGCAACACCGATCCCCGCACAAATGGATTCTATACGTCCCGTAGCGGCAGAATCCTGTCCGCCGGTCATTGCCGTCGTTTCGTTGTCGGAGATGATGATCGTCACATTTGTATTTTCGTTTACACAATCCAACAGTCCCGTCATGCCGGAATGAGTGAATGTGGAATCGCCAATCACGGAAATAGCGGGGAAAACGCCTGCATCCGAAGCTCCTTTTGCCATTGTTATCGACGCTCCCATATCTATACAGGAATCAATCGCGCGGAACGGAGGAAGGGCGCCGAGTGTATAACATCCGATGTCGGAGAATACTTTCGCGTTCTCATATTCGCGCACAACTTCGTTCAGTGCGTCGTACAGATCTCGGTGTCCGCATCCCTTGCAAAGTGCAGGCGGACGCTGTTCGACGACTTCAGGAATACGGTAATACTGTTCCACGTTCTTACCGAGCGCACGGCCTACGGCATCGGGATTGAGTTCTCCGTCGCGTTTAAGCGTGCCGTCGAGGCGTCCGTGAACTGTGAGGCCTTTTCCGGCGATTCCTTTGAGTTGCGCTTCCACAAACGGGTATCCTTCTTCCAGAACAAGGAGTTTTTCACATTCGGATGCGATTTTCTCCAGCATTGTTTTGGGCAACGGGTACTGACATATTTTTAAAACGGGATGTTCAAAGCCGTTCGCACTGTTTTCCGACAGATAATTGAACGCGATGCCGGTAGTTATGATTCCAAGTTTTTTATCCGGGCCGTCAAAATATTTGTTGTAAACCGATTCTTCGGAAGCTTTAACGAACGTTTCCTGCGCTTCGATAAGTATCCTGAATCTTATTCGTGCCAGAGCGGGCAATAAAATGTATCTTTTACGGCCGTCTTCCGGGAAACATATTTCATTTTGTTTTTTCGGTTCACGGGTGATTACTCCCGAACGGGAGTGAGCCATACGTGTCGTAATACGTAGAAGGATTGGGTATCCGAGTTTCTCGGAAAGTTCAAAACCTTCGTAAGCCATGTCGTAAGCTTCCTGTTGATTCGACGGTTCCAGCACCGGTACCATGGCAAAATCGCCATATATACGGTTATCCTGCTCATTTTGCGACGAGTGCATGGACGGATCGTCCGCCGTAAGTATGATCATGCCGCCGTTTATACCGCTCATTGCTGCGTTCATAAAGCAGTCGGCCGCAACGTTAAGGCCTACATGCTTCATGCAACACAAAGAGCGTTTCCCGGCATAACTCATGCCGAGAGCCGCCTCCATAGCTGTTTTTTCATTCGCACACCAGCGGCTGTGAATGTTACTGCCCGCCGTTTTTTGTTGTATATACTCGGTTATTTCGGTCGAAGGGGTTCCCGGATAGGAGTAAACGCCGGATAATCCCGCATCAATCGCTGCCTGAGCAATGGCTTCATCGCCTAAAAACAATTTTTTATCCATGAATTTTTAAAATTTGACGTGCAAAGATAATGCAAGTTATGCGCAATTACAAAATATTTTCATTTTATACCTTTTTCGTTAAGTGCGGCATGGTATTTTTTGGCATTCCGGGTGTGTTCACTCAGTGTGACTGCAAAATTGTGCCGCCCTGAAAAATCTTCTTTAGCGCACATATACAGATAATTATGATGTGTGTAATTCAATACGGCGTCTATGCTTCTTATCGAAGGAATGCGTATGGGGCCTGGAGGCAAGCCTTCGTACAAGTAGGTATTATAGGGGGAATCTACGGTGAGATGTGTGTTCAGGATACGCTTCAAGGAAAAATCTCCTACGGCGTATTTCACGGTAGGATCGGCCTGGAGCGGCATTCCTTTTATTAAACGGTTGATGTATAAACCGGCTACTACCGGCAATTCATCGGGTACGGCGGTCTCTTCTTCCACTATTGACGCGAGTATTGAGATTTCAACGGGTGACAAATGTATATCTGCCGCCCGGTTGCGGCGACTGTCCGTCCAGAAAACTTCATATTCGCGTTTCATGCGTTCCATCAACCTGTCGGCGGAAATATTCCAGTACACTTCGTATGTGTTGGGGATGAACATTGCTTTGATTGTCGTCGTGTTGAATCCGATGGATTCGCAATAATCGTCATCGCTGATAAGCATAAGCAAATCATCACTGTTTAACATAAGCTGTTCGGAAAGCCTGTCGGTGAGATCGCTTATAAGGCGGATATTATTGAATGTCAGATGAACGGGAACTTGCCGGCCGCGTCTTAACATGTTCAGTAACCGGCGGTTATTCATGTCCGGCTCAATCGCGTAATATCCCGGTTTCATGTTTTCGGGATATTTCCACAATTTTGCGAGAAGCTCAAATTCTTTTACGTTTCTATGACGTGCCGAATCGCGCAGGACTTCGCACAAACGGCCGAAGTCTTTGTCTTCTTCATAGATATAAACATGTTTCGTTTCGGAAGATGAAAAAACAGGCATGTACAGGACATAGTAAGCTAATGCGCAGCATGCGGCAACCGTGACAAGCGTAACGATAAGCCCGGCATACAGAACTCTTTTCGCTGTCCGTTTCATACCATATCATTTTTTCGGCTGTGTTAACAGGCTGACTGCAACAACAGCTACGACCGAAAGCGGTAATGAAAAAATGATGGGATCTATAGCGAACCATGGGAATACATCTATAAGGACGTCCTTACCTGTAAGCAAACGGCAAAGTCCGACAGGCGCCGCTTCGGCGCGGTGCAGGAAGAGCATGGAGAACATGCTTACCGTAAATCCGGTATAAAGGCTGGCCAGGGCGCCCCGGCGCGTTGCCTTTTTCCAGTAGAGCGAGCAGAAATAAGCCGGCAGGAATGTTGTCGCGCATACACCCATGAACAGCGCTGTTCCCCTGGCTATAATACCGGCGCTCAACGTGTAACATATTATATAACTTACAATAATCGACGCGAGTACTCCAATGCGCACACTCATGGACGAATGGGGATTTTTGCGTTTGCCGAGTTTGGGAAAGATATCCGAACCGAAGGCCGAACCCATTGTATGGAATAACGCGCTCAGCGTCGACATACTCGCCGATATGATGCAAAGCATGAAAAAGGTGCCGAACCACTTCGGCATCGCTTCGTTGATGAAAAGCGGGATAATCTTATCCATATCCTTTATGGCATCTGCGGCGACGGTGCCGGTTGTTTTCATAAAAAACAGGTTTGACAGTGCGCCGACATGATATATTGCCCCGACTGTGATTATGATAAATACGCAACCGATAAGCGTGCCGCGGTTTAACTGTTTGGAACTCTCTACCATCATGAAACGTACCGTCAGTTGCGGCTGCGCCAGACATCCTATGCCGACGCCCAGTATGAGCGACGTGACAAGGGTGTACCATTGCGCCGATCCCGTGACCGGCATACGTGTCCATCCCTGATGACCTATTGCCTTAAATCTTTCCGGGACAAGAGATTCCATTTCCGTCAAGGCCTTGTTGGCATCTATGAAATTCATGTCAATGATATGATAAAACCATACCAGCAGGAAAAGCATGCATAAAAACATGATGACTGCCTGAAAGGCATCCGTATACATAACGCTTTTTATTCCGCCCGGGATAACGTAAGCCGCTACAATAAGGGTAAAGATAAGCAGGGCGAGGTGATAGTCGATGTCGAACATCTGTTCAAGGAATACGGCGGCGCCTTTCATTACAACGGCCGTATACAGCGGCATCCCGATGAATACGATCGCTGCGATGAATACCTGTATGCCGCGAGAACCGTAGTGTAAGCCCAGAAACTGCGGAAACGTATTTGCATTATACTTTTCGCCCATCCGCCTTGTCGGTTTTCCGAAAAATATAAACGCCACAATAACGCCCATGAACATGTTCAGCAGACAAAGCCACTGGATACCCATGCCGAATGTGGCCGCTACGCCTCCAAAGCCGACAATGGCCGAAGCGGAAATGAACGTTGCGCCGTATGAAAGCGCCATGATGACCGGATTTGTTTTACGGCCGCCGAGCAGATAATCATTTGCGTTTTTTGTCCGTTTATATCCGAGGTATCCCAGCCACGCAATGATAAAAATGTAAAAAATAACGATAATACCTATTCCTAATGTATTCATAATCAATCCTCATCCTGTTTATTCCAACGTGAAATGCCATACCACAGCGCAAACGCGAGGCACAATAATGCCAGCAGGTAAGCCAGCCAGATTCCGGGGTCATCTATTCCAAACATTGTTGATTTATTTTTAAATTAATATTTCTTATTCCTGCAAATTGACAAGGTCGTTTTCACTGATGTAATCAAGCTCGTGGCGGCGTATAACCTCACGCGCCATTTCGCGGTTGTTCGTACGAAGTATAAGTATGGAGCGTCCGTTGAGGGAGAAGCAATACATATATTCAATGCTCAATCCCGACTGGGTGAAAAACGTAAACGTTTTCGCAAAACTGCCGGCCGCCGAATCGGTAACGATCGCCAGTACATCCGTAAGATTTGCGCTGACATTGTTTTTCTTCAGTATGGAATACGCTTTTTCAGGCTCCGTAACGATAAGTCTCAGTATGCCGTATTCCGATGTATCGGCAACGGTAGCGGCTACAATGTGTATGTTTTCGTTTCCGAGTAAAGTGAGAATCTCACACAGTTTGCCGTATTTATTCTCCAAAAAAACAGATATTTGATTTACAGTCATATCACTTAGATATTATAATGTTAGTTGTCAGAATTTCCGAAGGTCTTTTACGCGTACGGCTTTTCCTTCCGTAACCGGCAGCGAACCTTTTGATAACAGTTTTACGCGTGGCGTTATAAGCAGTTCGTCCTTCAGCAGGCGCACTATTTTTTTATTGAGGCGTTCAAGCATTCCGTAATCATCCGTGAACAGGTCGCTAAGTTCCACTTCAATAAGCATTTCGTCATTATTTCCCACCGTTTCTATTGTGATAAGGTAATTACCGCCGAGTTCAGGGAAACCCATCAGTATTTTCTCTATTTGTACGGGGAAAATATTCACTCCTTTTAAGATGATCATATCATCGCTGCGGCCTTTGAAGCGGTCTATGCGGCGGTGAGTACGTCCGCATGCGCAGTTGCCGGGGAGGAAACGTGTGAGGTCGTGCGTACGGTAACGTATAAGCGGCATGGCTTCGCGTTGCAGCGTCGTGAGTACCAGTTCGCCGGTTTCACCGTCCGGGACAGGCTCCAGCGTCTGCGGGTCTACGATTTCAGCTATCACATAATCTTCCCATATATGAAGTCCCTTTTGTTCCGTACATTCGAAAGCTACTCCGGGGCCGTTCATCTCCGACATGCCAAAACAGTTGTACGCTTTCACGCCAAGAAGTTTTTCTATGCGAAGGCGCTGTTCTTCGGAATGAGGTTCGGCGCCCATGCAGATGATGCGCAGTTTGGTATCCGTATGCGGATTGACATTCATTTCCCGGAAAACTTCGGCCAGGCGTGTGGCATAACTCGGTATGACGTGGAGCGCCGTCGTCCCGAAGTCCAGAATAAATTTTATCTGGCGTTTCGAGTTGCCGGCCGCCGCCGGAACGGTCAGCGCACCGAGTTTTTCCGCGCCGTACTGGAAACCAAGTCCTCCGGTAAACATGCCATAGCCGGATGTGTTCTGAAAAACATCCGTATCGCGCAATCCGACCATATACATGCAGCGTGCCACCTGATTCGACCATAAATCGAGGTCTTTCCGGGAATGAAGCACAATGGTGGGATTTCCGGTCGTACCGCTCGACGAATGAAGACGGACACAGTCCCGAAGCGGTATGGCCGCAAAACCATACGGGTAGTTCGACCTTAAATCGTCTTTTGTCGTAAACGGCAACTGTTTCAAATCGTCAAGCGATTTGATGTTTTCCGCCGAAATCGCGTTTTCTTCAAACACTTTTTTATAATACGGTGAGTTCGACGCCTGCGTAATTGTCTCACGCAGTCTTTTCAGTTGCAGTTTCTGCAAATCGCCGGCGCTTATCGTTTCCAGTTCTTCCTGCCAGTAGGATGATGCCATTTCTCTATTCTTTAATATTATTTCCAAACTTTGAGCGGCAAAGATATAACAATTTTACATATTATTTGTATCACTATGGAACAAAAATCACCGAAAGAAAAAAAATCGTACCGGAACGGGATATTTGACTGCGTCGGATTCCAATTGATTACTTATGTCAGATATCGGAAAAATATTGTATCTTTGCGTTTTAATTTTGGATAGTTATGCTTACAAATATCAAAATAGAAAATTTCAAAAAGTTGGAAAGTGTATCATTCCCGCTTTCTTCGTCTGTTGTTATTATTGGACCTAATAATTCAGGCAAATCCACTATTTTTCAGGCGCTTTGTCTGTGGGAAATTGGCGTGCGTAATTTTATTGCCGCCGCTGCTAAAGAGAAAAAAAAACTAAACAAAAATAACCGCGTTACCCTAAACCGCAAAGATTTATTAAACAGCCCCATAGAAGATGCCCGTTTTTTGTGGACAGGCAAAAAAACCGCGAGTGGAGTAAAGGGAAACAATAATATCATTCTTTCCATTGAAGTGGAAGGCGAAGACGAAGGTAAAAAATGGACATGCAGAGCAGAATTTTATTACTATAACACAGAATCTTTTTCTTGCGGTATAACAAAAGGATTATCTGAAATTACAAATTTATTTAACAAGGGGAAATCTGTTCATTTTGGTTTTTTGCAGGCAATGTCCGGTATTTCAACTACCGAAGATAAATTGACGCGCGGCGCTATCGAAAGAAGATTGGGCGAAGGGAAAACAGCCGAAGTTTTGCGAAATATTTGTTATGAAATTCTGTATCCCGAAATACCTCACAGCAAAGATTACAATCCTGATGAGAGTTGGAATAAACTCAAAAAGGTAATTAAAACTATGTTTGGGATTGATTTACAGAAACCCGAATATATAAAATCTTTGGGGGTTTTAAAATTTGAATTTGTTGAAAATAAAATCACTTATGATATTTCGTCCGGCGGTCGCGGTTTTCTGCAAACATTGCTGTTGTTTGCTTATATGTTTGCCAATCCAAATACAGTATTATTGTTAGACGAACCTGACGCACATCTGGAAGTTATCAGACAGCGGGAAACATTTCAAAAAATCAATGAAACAGCACAGGAAACAGGCAGTCAGATAATTATTGCCTCTCATTCGGAAGTTGTTTTAGATGAAGCCGCTGATGTTTCGAATGTAATTGCTCTCATTGAAAATCAGGCAATTCAGTTAAATGTTTCTACTAAATCACAATCAATAAGTTATATCAGAAAAGCCCTGACCGAAATTGGATGGGAAAAGTATTATTTGGCAAAAATCAAAGGGCATATTCTTTATATGGAAGGTTCCACCGATTTACAGATGTTACTGCATTTTGCCAATAAATTAGGACACAAGGTTGAACCGCTTTTACGAAATGCCAATGTACAGTATACTTCCGATAATGTTCCCGGAACAGCAATTAATAATTTTGTATCATTACAGGAAATTTTTAATGAACTTAAAGGATTGGCATTATTTGACAACATACCCGGTTTGCAGGAAAATCCAAAACTGAAAATTATCTGTTGGAAAAAACGGGAATTGGAAAATTATTTTGCAAAACCTGATTTATTAATCAAATATGCTAAATTATTGCACGAAGAATATCCTCAATTTTCACAGCAACAGTTAGAACAGGCAATGCAGCAAGCAATAACCGATTATACTTTGCCTGCTTATCTGAAAAATTTAGAAGATGAATGGTGGAATACGGCAAAATTATCTGACGAATGGTTAGATAAAATTTTCCCCGCATTTTATAAGCAATTAGGCGTAAGTGTCGGAGTAAATTTCAAAAAGAATTATTATCAACTCATTTCGTTGTTGGATAAAAAAGATATTTCTGCCGAAGTATCTGAAAAATTAAATGCTGTTTACAGCGTATTGAAATAATCTCGATAGTTTCTTCCCTTTATTGCGCCTCGGCTTCCAGTCCGTCAAGAAAATCTTCCAGCAATTCATGGTTGCCGTACCGGTTCAAGTCGATGCGAACGTAACGATTGTGTCCCGTCGCGTCTTTTGTATATTTGATTCCTTCTAATTGTTTCATAATGTATGCATGTCAGGAGTTTTTAATTGCTTTCAGCAGTGTATTCTTCAGTGTGTCGTGATTGCGCAAGTCATTGCGCAATTCGTAGTTGCCGTTCCTGTCGACAAGCACGTACGAAGGTATGCCGTCGATTTTAAATTTGTTACAGATATAGGTCCACTGTTTGTCGCTCAGCCGGTAATGTTCACCTTTGATATCGGCAATCATTGTAAGCCATTTCGTTTCCGGCGACGACGGACCTGTGAGATATACAAAGACAAGGTTGTCACTTTTTAATTCAGCGTCTTTGAGCGGTTCCGTTTGCCTCATGGCTGCGCGGCACGGCCCGCACCATGTAGCCCAAAAATCGACGAAAACAACTTTTCCCTTATAATTTCCGACTATGGCATCAAACAGTTGCGCTTCGGATACCTTCGGAATTTCGCAAATCGTGTATCCCGTTTTGCTTTTTGATTCTTCAATTTGCTGCTGTATTTTTTTATCCATGGCCGACAG
>JAITDQ010000292.1 GCA_031282485.1 Tannerella sp.
ATTAAACTCCCAGTTTTTTAATCCCGACCGGTTTCGATTGAGGCAGACATCGCAGGTGCGACAGTCTTTTTCCGATTTCTCCCCGAAATAGCGTAATAACATTCGGGTGCGGCAGTAACGATTTTCGGTTATGTATTCGATGACTTTGGCGACCCTGTTCTGAGTGCGGTCACGGCGTTCTTCGAATACATTATGCGGAATGGCGACATGTCGTGTTTCTTCCCGGCGGCGGCTGAACACGATCTGCGGCAGTTTCTTACGCGGAATATAGCTGATCACATGGGATTTGGACAGCACGACCAAGGCATTGTATACGGCGTCCCGCGCAGCATGCACGCGTGCTGCGATTAACGATTCGTCAATAAAGGCATAGTCGGCGAACAGGCCGGTGTATGAGCGAAGTATGACTTGTATGATATCATCGGACAGTTTGTCGAACTCCATTCGATACAGCTCGTCGCGGTTTACAAGAAACAGCAGGCGCGAACTGTTGTCCGGTTCTTCGATATACTCGATATATCCTGCCAACTCAAGTATTTTCAATGCATTATGCGTTTGAACGGCAGAGAACCCGAAAACCCTGCAAAAGTCGGGAAGCGAAAAATCGTGCGTAAGGAACGCTCCGAATCCTACGGCTATCTGGAAATAATTGCCTAACGCTTCATATACGCGGAGGATAAATTTCCTGTCGGGATACTCGTCCGTCATGCGTCTTTTCAGCTTCGACGTTTCGGTAGATGAGCATAATGCAATCGCATACGCCTTTTTCTCATCGCGACCGGCGCGTCCCGCCTCCTGGAAATATTCTTCCAGCGAATTGGGCATATCCATGTGGACGACCAAGCGCACATCCGGTTTGTCTATTCCCATCCCGAAAGCGTTTGTTGCGACAATGATGCGGCACGTTCCTTTTTTCCAGGCGTCCTGCCGTTCCGATTTCTCATCGCGGTTCAGGCCGGCATGAAAGAAATGTGCGGAAAAGCCGGCCTGTTGCAGCGCCCGGGCTATATCCTGCGTATGCTTCCGGTTGCGTACATATACGATTGCCGTGCCGGCGACATGTTCGAGTATGTGCACCAGTTCGTTCATTTTATTTTCGGTGTAACGGACGATATACGCCAGGTTTTCGCGAACAAAACTCTTCTTAAATATATTCTTCTTGCGAAACAGCAGTTTCTCCCGGATATCGTCGACCACTTCGGGCGTAGCTGTTGCCGTGAGTGCAAGTACCGGGACACGTTCCGGCAGGTCTTTCCTTATGTCGGCAATATGCAGGTATGAAGGGCGAAAATCGTAGCCCCACTGCGAGATGCAGTGACTTTCGTCGACTACGAGCAGACTCACGTTCATCAACGGCAACTTCCGCCTGAACACTTCCGTATGGAGCCGTTCCGGCGAGATATAAAGAAATTTATAATCGCCGTAAATGCAATTATCAAAATGTTTGTTTATTTCGTCTGCCGTCATACCGGAATAGACGGTTGTCGCCTTTATACCCCGCGCACGCAGGTTGTCAACTTGGTCTTTCATGAGTGCGATAAGAGGGGTCACAACGATACACACGCCATCCATTATCATGGCCGGCACTTGGAACGTTATTGATTTCCCTCCCCCTGTGGGCATCAGGCCGAGCGTATCCCGCCCGTCAAGTATGGAACGTATGATGTCTTCCTGCAGCGGGCGGAAGGAAGAATATCCCCAGTATTTTTCTAATGCCTCATGCAGAACGTCACTCACTGTCGGTACTGTTTGACGGTCTAATATCTTTGATCATCAATTGTATGGATGTGATACCGTTATAAATGTTTTCTTCGACCGTATAACATATATCAACGGGATTTCCGTCCGTGATGTGCCGGGCATGTTCGCTCATGCCGAAAGCGATGGCATGCACCGGTGTTTTGGAACTGTCGTCAATCAGTTCGAGTTTCAGGTGAGCGCCTTCTTTCCCGACGATCCGGCTTGTTCCGAAGTCGCGCACGTCATGGGAACAGAAAACCGGTTTCTCGTTATCCGGTCCGTACGGACTCATTTTTTTAAGATCATTCATCAGCGCACTGTTAACATCTTTCAGTTTGATGACGGAATCTATATCCACCTGGGGAATCATCTGTTCCGGCATGATTTCTTCGGAAGCTATTTTATTAAACCGTTCGATGAAATCCCTCAGATTTTCCTCGCGCAAAGACAGGCCTGCGGCGTATGTATGGCCGCCGAAATTCTCAAGCAAATCCCGGCAGTTTTCGATCGCTTTGTACATGTCGAATCCGCCTATTGAACGGGCTGAGCCGGTAATAAGTTCCGACGATTTGGTCAGCACGACGGCCGGGCGGTAGTATTTTTCGGTCAGCCGTGAGGCCACGATTCCGATTACTCCCTTATGCCAGTCCGGGTTATAGACGACGATTCCCTTGTGATCGTCAATATCCTTGAAATCGTCGATAATCGCATTCGCCTCGTCGGTTATTTTGCGATCCATTTCGCGACGTTCATCGTTGTACTGGTCTATGTTTGCGCTTTTCTCGCTTGCGCTTTTCTCGTCCCGTGCGAGAAGCAGGTCTACCGCTTCACGGCCATTCATCATACGTCCGGAAGCATTGATACGCGGCCCTATCTTGAACACAATATCACTGATTGTAATCTCTTTCCCCGTAAGGCCGGAAGTCTTGATGATGCCTCTAACGCCGACACTGGGATTATAATTCAGCTGTTTCAGCCCGAAATATGCCAGTATCCGGTTTTCGCCCGTAATCGGAACAATATCCGAAGCGATGCTTATCGCCGTTAACTCCAGCAGACATTCGAGCGTGGAGAACGGTATATCATTGCTCATGGCAAACGCCTGCATGAACTTGAATCCCACGCCACAGCCCGATAAATGTTCGTAAGGATAGGCAGAATCGGTGCGTTTGGCATCGAGTACCGCCAGGGCATCGGGGAGCTCATCGTCGGGCATGTGATGATCACAGATGATAAAATCAATG
Organism: Tannerella sp.; assembly: GCA_031282485.1. Classification (GTDB taxonomy): domain Bacteria; phylum Bacteroidota; class Bacteroidia; order Bacteroidales; family Tannerellaceae; genus Tannerella. The sequence continues at coordinate 2,985 of JAITDQ010000292.1, forward strand.
CCTTTGTCCTTTGCATATTTCACCTTATCGATTGCCTTAATACCGCAATCGAGCGCAATGATCAATTTTATGCCTTTTTCTTCGGCATAATCGATTCCTTTGTAAGAAATTCCATACCCTTCGTCATAACGGTCGGGTATGTAATAGTCCAGCAGGATCGAATACGGGCGCAGAAACCGGTAAACAAGCGCTACCGCCGATGTCCCGTCCACGTCATAATCTCCATATATCAATATCTTCTCATTGTTGCCCAAAGCCCTGTTCAAACGTTTCACCGCTTTGTGTATGTCCGGCATTAAAAACGGGTCGTGCAAATCATGCAGGCTTGGCTTGAAAAATTTCCTTATCCCATCGGGCGTAGTGATGCCACGCTGCACTAATAGCCGGCAGATGACAGGATCGAG
>JAITDQ010000360.1 GCA_031282485.1 Tannerella sp.
GTATTGAAATAAGTTCTTGAGGCGGACAGTATGCCGACGGCATTATTAAGGAAATCAAATTTATCGAGATACATATTTATGATTTCCTCTTTTGTGTAATATTTCTCAAGACGAACGGCAATGACCCATTCGATCGGTTTTTGCAATATGCGTTCGGTTACGCTGCTTGCATTTGGCGAATACAATTGTTTGGCGAGCTGCTGCGTAATCGTACTGCCTCCGCCGCCACTTTTCTGCCTCAATATTACACGCTTTATGATAGCGCGTACAAGTCCTTTGATGTCAATTCCGCTGTGTCTTGTAAACCGGTTATCTTCCGTTGCGATAAGGGCGTTTACCAATTGTGGCGATAATTCACTGTATTTCACTAATATGCGGTTATCTTTGCTGTAATTATAACTTCCCAGCCAAATCCCGTCTTCCGAAATAATCTGCGAGGCATAGCGGTCAATCGGGTTCTCCAACTGTTCTACGGGAGGCACATAACCGATGCGTCCCTGGGCTATCGCTGAAAAAACAAGTATCGATCCCAGTATAAAAAATCCGAAACAACACCAGATAGCGATGTTTATTTTTTTCCGGATTTCGGGAAGTATCTTAGAATTAAACATATTCCGCTTGCCTTTCACATTCTTTTTTTTATTCATACTTAGCTATTTCCGTTCCTGTATCGTCTTCCTTAGAGCCTTTTTTGACGAAAAGCGCACTTAGTTCATATAATCCGTATAGCGGGATGAATACGGTACCAAGTGTGAACGGGTCGCTGCCCGGTGTGATGAACGCGGCCAATACTAATAATCCGGCAAAGGCATGACGACGGTATTTGTTGAAAAATGAGCGGGTGAGCAGACCCAGTTTTGACAATAACCACGACACTAAAGGCAGCTCAAAAACGATTCCCATTATGAATATCAGCATGATAAACGTATCAATGTACGATTCCAGCGACACCTGTTCCTCAATGGCCTCACTTATGAGGTGACTGTAAGTCGCCAGAAAACGCAGCGTCATGGGGAAAACCAGAAAATAACCGACGGCGCAACCGATGAAAAACATGACCGTACCGAAGAGAAACGCCCATCTTATGTTCTTCTTTTCATGGTCATACAATGCCGGGCTTATGAATTTCCATATTTCGTAGACAAGATACGGGAATGTCACCAGCAGTGCCAGCCAGAAAGATGTCGACATGTGAAAGAAAAATGCGGATGCAAGTTTTACGTTGAAGATATGCACTAAATAAGTGTCGTCGCAGAAATCCGGCAAAAACGGTATGGAACTCGTTATTTTGCAAAGCCAGCGGTATAAAATAAAATCGGAACGCGTTGGCGCCAAAATGACGGCATCAAATAATTTATACATAGAAATAAACGCACCTATGGCAAAAACCGTAAGCGCAATAACGCACCTGAATAATGTCCAACGTAATGCTTCCAGATGGTCCCAGAAAGACATCTCATCCTGCTGTTCCGACATAGTTGTAATTTATTTTTGCCGGTATTAATTGTCCGTCTTTATGTCGTCCTCAATACCTTTTACGCCTTCCTTGAAATTTTTAATACCTTTACCAATCCCTTTCATCAGTTCGGGAATTTTTCTCCCTCCAAACAATAAAAGGACTACAAATGCAATAATAATAATCTCGGTCGCTCCCAAATTCTGTAAAAATAATAACGTATTCATAGCTTTTTCTCTTTAAAAAGTTTTTATGTTTAATTTTATCGGGCAAAGATACGATTAAAAATTGAAACGACCGCTCTTTTTAATGTTTTTATTGTTTTGTAGCATTAAAAGCGGGTGCAGGAACCGTTTGGAAGGTTATTGCCATTGCGGGTGGCGATTCCTTCTCATCGCACGCTATATATTAATGTAGGCAAGTATTCATCCAAATAAAAAAACAGGGCAGAAAACATTTTTTAACAGAAAAAATTTTGTCGTTAATTGTAATGATTGTAATTTTGTAGCGATTTCAATAAGTGATTTTTTTTAACAATATTAATATTTAAAATTATGGCAACAATTATTAATTCTTACATTCCTGAGTTTAAGGCAAATGCCTATCATAATGGCGAGTTTAAAACAGTAACGGACAAAGATGTCAAGGGAAAATGGGGCGTATTCTTCTTCTATCCGGCGGATTTCACGTTTGTGTGTCCTACGGAACTGGAAGATATGGCTGAAAACTATGCAAAGTTTAAAGCGCTGGGCGTTGAGATTTATTCCGTAAGTACGGATACTCATTTTGTGCATAAGGCATGGCACGATGCGTCGGCAAGTATTAAGAAAATTCAATATCCGATGCTTGCGGATCCGACAGGTTCACTCACAAGGGCTTTAGGCGTTCATATTGAGGAAGACGGCATTGCGTACAGAGGTACGTTTGCGTTTAACCCGGAAGGGCAGATTAAAATATGCGAAATTCATGACAACGGCATCGGACGTAACGCATCCGAGTTGCTCCGTAAAATAGAAGCCGCCATATTTGTATCGGAACATCCCAATGAAGTTTGTCCTGCTAAATGGAAAAAAGGTGATCAGACATTGAAACCGGGTATCGATCTGGTTGGAAAGATTTAATGTGACTGATTAATGCGGTAAATATTTATGGCAGGGGGCGGTCTGATAATTCGGAACCGCCCCTTTTTATCAGGATACTATGTGCGCCGTTATGGCAATAAAATCATTTAAAAAAAGAATATTATGTTAGACAATACATTAAAAGACCAGGTTAAATCTATTTTTGTAAACCTGTCATCGTCGTTTATATTTGATGTGTATGTGGCCGACGACCATGAAAGTCGTCAGGAACTGCTGGAGTTATTGGAGGAGACCGCCTCCTGTTCGGAAAAATTGCAGGTTCGCCTGAATAAGGGAAATAATCTGGAGTTTTACCTGCTGAAAGACGGCGTGAAGACCGGGATGAAATTCAGAATGGTTCCGAATGGTCATGAGTTTTCTTCTCTTTTGCTGGCCGTATTAAACTGTGACGGGAAAGGTAAAAACATTCCCGACGAGTTTATCCGGAACAGGGTAAAAGCCCTCAAGGGGAAGATAAATATTACTACCTACGTTTCGCTCACCTGTACGAATTGCCCGGATGTGGTGCAGACATTCAATCTGATGTCCCTGATAAATCCGAATATAAGGCATGAAACAGTGGACGGAGCGATCAACCGGGAAGAAGTTGACAGTCTTAAAATACAGGGAGTTCCCGCCGTATTTGCCGACGGTGAATTTATTCATTCGGGAAAGGCCGGTTTCGGTGAATTGTTGGAAAAACTGGAAACGAAATATGGAATTGATGAAACGGTAAATTCAAATAAAGAGAAAAAGGAATATGACGTCTTGGTTGTCGGCGGAGGCCCGGCCGGATCTGCTGCGGCTATCTATTCGGCCCGTAAGGGTCTGAAAGTGGCGGTGTTGGCCGAACGTGTCGGCGGACAGGTGAAAGAAACCGTCGGGATAGAAAATCTTATTTCCGTTCCTAAAACTACCGGCGAAAAACTTGCCAACGATCTGAAAACGCACATACAAACCTATCCGGTTGATATTTTTGAAAACCGGACGGTTGAAAAAGTAGAACTGGAGGGAAGGAATAAAATACTTCACGTCAAGGGAGGCGAAATCTATACGGCTCCGGCGCTGATTATTGCTACGGGAGCAAGCTGGAGACGGCTTGGCCTCGAAGGGGAAACCGAATATACAGGAAAAGGCGTTGCCTTTTGTCCGCATTGCGACGGGCCGTTCTATAAAGACAAGCCTGTTGCGGTTGTAGGAGGCGGCAACTCCGGCATCGAAGCGGCGATTGACCTTGCCGGTATCTGCTCGAAAGTGACGGTATTGGAGTTTCTGGAAGACCTGAAAGCCGATCAGGTTTTGCAGGAAAAATTGAAGAGCCTGCCCAATGTTGAAGTTTACACTAATTCGCAAACAACGGCACTGCTCGGCAATGGTGAAAAACTTACAGGATTGAAAGTCAGGAATCGTCGGAATGGGGAAGAACGTGTTATTGAACTGGACGGTGTCTTTATTCAGATAGGTCTCAAAGCGAACAGTTCCGTTTTCAACGGGATCGTTAAAACAAATCCCATTGGGGAAATTGAGATTGACCGTTATTGCCGGACTGACGTGCCCGGGATATATGCTGCAGGAGATGTTTCCACCGTTCCTTATAAACAGATTATCATATCAATGGGAGAGGGCGCCAAAGCCGCTCTTGCCGCTTTCGACGACCGGATACGCGGATTGCTGGGCTAAGGCGAGGCTGTTTCAGAAGAGCAGAATGGCGCAGCCCGGATTGTTTCGGGCTGCGTCCGGTCGTGTCAGGTTCCACCGTTACTGTCTTCCGCCAGCAGATCCCGGCTGATGCCGTATTTCTCCTCGCAATGGACAGCGCCTTTCGGTTCTACGTGTACGACTATATCATAAACGTTTTCAATACGGCCTTTAATGCTGTTCTCCACATCCTGTGCAATCCGGTGAGCCTCCGTCAGCGATAACCCGCCGTCGGCTTCAATATCAAGAACGATATTATACATGTTTCCTATCTGACTCAGACGGATACGGTGAGGATTAAAAGCTTCCGGCACTCTTTCGACCGCTTCAATAATCCGGTTATAAACGGATGTATCGGAAATCCCGTCCATCAACACCAGATTTGCATCACGGAAAATACCCGTTGCCGACCAGATGATATAAACGCCGATCAGCGCCGCAATAACAGGGTCAAGCACGGGAATATTCAGCAGGAACGTACACGCTAATCCGGCCAGCACTCCTGCGGAAATAATCACATCATTACGCATATTTATCGCATTAGCCTTCAGCATGGATGATTCGACCCGTTTACCCTGATGAAACTGATACCATGACAGCAACAGCTTGCCGGCAATAGAAACGACGGTTACCCAAATGGCCTGCATGGACGGCAACTCCCTGGACGCCTGATAAAAAATCCGGTCTGCCGATGAGATAACAATCTGACACCCCATAAAAAAGATAGCAAACGACAAAATCGTAGAGGCAATATTTTCCGCTTTTTCCCGTCCATACACATATCGGGAATTTGGAGGACGGCTGATAATAGTAGACGTAAACAGTATTATCGTCGAAGTGACCACATCCGTAGCCGAATCCAGTCCGTCGCTCAACACAGCCATACTGCCGGATAAAACCCCGACAACCACTTTCAATAAAGACAGCACGACATTCCCGATAACACTTATCAACGAAGTCCTCCGTAATATTTTCTGCCTGTCAATCATTCCGTTTCGCACCATTCGCAATTTTCGTCGGCATATTCTATCTCAACAGTAGAATGATGTATACCCATATCTTTTAACAACAAATGCGTCTCCGAACGGATTTTCTGCTGTCCGGCGATGTCCCGGGGTTCGCCTAAAACCAGATGCACGGTCAACACCGTGTATTCGCTGTCCATTGTCCAGATATGGAGGTCATGAATATCCGTCACGCCCGGCAGGTTTTTCAGTTTTCCGGCAATTTCCTTTTCATTAATATGGGTTGGCGTTCCCTGCAAAATGACCCGGAAGATAGTTTTCAGATTCCTGTATACATTATACAATATATAAACGGAAATTCCAACCGACAAAAGCGGGTCAAGCACGGGAACATTCACGAATAACATGACGATACTCACAATCAACACGGCTATCCACCCCAAAACGTCTTCCAGCAAGTGAAGCGACACGACCCGTTCGTTTACGCTGTTACCTTTCTTGAGCCGGAAAATGGCGGCGCCATTGACGACTACACCCAGAATGGCCAATAGCAACATGCCCCGTGCATCCGGTTCGGCCGGCGACAGGATACGTTGAACGCTCTCATAAAGCACAAATACCGACCCGGTAAGCAATATGACGGAATTGACAATTGCGCTCAGCAATGAAAAGCGTTTATAGCCATAGGTGTAGTGTGCGGTGGGTTTTCGTCCGGCTATTTTTTGAAAAATCCACGCCAGACCTAACGCCACGCTGTCGCCGAAGTCGTGCAGCGCATCCGACAGGATTGCAATGCTGTTAGTGAACAGTCCGCCGATCAATTCGATGATACAGAAACTGAAATTCAGAAAAAACGCCAGCGCAATGTTTTCCGTTGCGCGCTCGTGATGATGTTCGTGCTGATGATGTGCCATTGTATGCCGTTTATTAAAATA
>JAITDQ010000372.1 GCA_031282485.1 Tannerella sp.
ACGTGTTATATGCCGGAAAAGATAACGATTGACGGTCTTGTAATAAATGACGGCAATCCGGTGAACGGTTATCCGGGACCGAGAATTTTCGCTCCGTTCAACGACGCGTATACGAGCGACGCGTATGTGGAAAAGTATCCTTACGTGATAACCCGGGAAATCGAAATAAGGAATCTGACCGTCAAAAGCGGCAAACCGTATATCGTGAGCGACAACCGGTACATGTTCCGGAACGTCGCGATAACGGAACGATAAGTTTAAATATCATTTTAATAATAAAACTCATGAAACTGAAAAAGATTTTTATCGCAAGCTTTGTTACATGGATCGTTTTTTCGTGCACGACGGAAGAATCCATGCAGTCTTTAATCGCCGACCGGCTCGACCGTTCGGCCGAACACTACCGCCTGATGGCCGGTTCGCTCCTCTCGCAGCCCAGCGAACTTCCCCGGAGTTTCGACGGCGAAAAACTCGCCACCAGCAATTCCGCCTGGTGGTGCAGCGGCTTTATGCCGGGCGTGCTGTGGTATCTGTACCAATACACCAACGATGCAACTTTCCTCGAAAATGCGAAGATTTACACTGGCCGGATTGAGAAAGAACAGTACAACCGGGGGACACACGACCTCGGCTTCATGCTCTATTGCAGCTTCGGCAACGGATACCGGCTGACGGGCGATACGGCTTACCGTTCCATCCTGCTCACGGGAGCCGAATCGCTCGCGACCCGCTATCATCCGGTGACGGGATGCATCAAATCGTGGAATTCGAACGCCAAATGGCAGTTTCCCGTCATTATCGACAACATGATGAACCTCGAGTTTCTGCTCTGGGCGTCCAAGGAATCGGGCGATCCGAAGTTTCGGGAGATTTGCATTTCGCACAGCGACAGGACTGTAAAAAATCATTTCCGGCCGGATTACAGTTCGTATCATGTCGTTTCTTACGATACCGTTTCCGGTCAGCCGGAGAAGAAGAACACGCACCAGGGATACAGCGACGAATCGGCCTGGTCGCGCGGTCAGGCATGGGGTCTGTACGGCTATACGGTGATGTACCGCGAGACGAAGATACCTGCATACTTAGAACAGGCGAAAGGTATTGCCGGCTTCATCCTGAACCACCCGAACCTGCCGCCCGACAAAATCCCTTACTGGGACTTCAATGCCCCCGACATCCCCGACGCCCGACGTGACGCCTCGGCAGGCGCCATTATTGCTTCGGCGCTTGTCGAACTGAGCGCGTATGTCGACGGAGAACTGTCCGCCAAATACCTCGAAACGGCCGAGCGTCAGATTCGCACCCTGTCGTCGCCCGAATATTTTGCAGAAAAGGGAACAAACGGTAATTTCATACTGAAACATTCCGTCGGCCACCTGACGGGCAAATCGGAAGTGGACGTGCCGCTTACTTACGCAGATTATTATTATATCGAAGCCTTACTCAGATACAGGGATTTGATGCGTAAATAACGCGTCCCCCTCTATAATAAAGCTCACCCGTTTCTGTCCCTTGTAGGCGCCCCTGCCATGGATTGTGAGCAGGGCGTTGCCGGGGCGGGCATTGTCTTCACAGGAGATTTCGTAGTCGCGCAGGAAGACGAGTTCCCTGCCATCGACGGTCACCGTGGGCAGCGGGATGACGGGTTTGCCTTCGTAGGGCTGGTCGGGGATGGAGGCGACGGTGGCTTTGTTGATGTCCGTCTTGCTTTTCGGGCGGATGTGATCGTGGAAGTACTTGATTTCCACGTTGAGTTGACGGATGAGTTTGCCGGTGACGGAATCGCCGTTCAGAAGGGTGTAGGCGTCGATCCGGTCTGTGACCTGACGGTAGGCTGCCTCGATTCGCTTCCTTACTCTTTTCATCTGTTCCTTCGGCCGTTCGGAGTACTCGATGTTGCGCAGCAGGAAGAGCCGCTCAAATTCAGCCTGTGTGTTGACAATATCTTTCACCCAGTGATCCAGATTCAGGCGGGCGACCTGCGGTGCGTATGCGTTCTGCAGGTCGGTCACGAGAATCTCGACCGCCGCCAATTCTTCGCCGTAGGCTTTCGTTGCGATGTTGCCGCGGAAAGCTTTGAGCCGGAGGTCAAGCAGTTTGGCCGCCTCGACCATGTCGGGGTCGAAATGGTGGAGGGCGGCGTTAATGGTGCCCTTCAGCCCGACGAGGTCGCGGTCGAGACGTTTGTCGGCTTTAACTATCTGCCCGGTATACTCGCTCGTTCTTGCGAAATCGACTAACTGTCTCTCGACCGCAAGCAGCTCATAAAACAATACTAACTGAGCCGCCACGATAGCCGCGGCATCCGGATTTTGCTCAAAGCGTTGCTTAACCAGAAGCATAAACTGGTAATGCGCTTCGTTGCGCAGATGTTCGAAATGAATTTTAGAAATTTTCATGCGGGTTAAAGTATTAAAGTATATAATATGGGAAAACACATTTTGCGGTATAAGTTCGGAACATTTTTAAGATGAAGGCGCGACGTTGCGAAAGTGTAAATAACAGATTGAAATAAAGGCGCAATTTTGCGGAAGCATAAAAAATTGGTTGAGACAAAAGCGCGATTTTGCGAAAGTATAAAAAACAGGTTTAAACAAAAGCGCAACGTTGCGGAAATATAAAAAATCAGGTTAAGCAAAAGCGCAATATTGCGAAAGTGTAAAAAACAGGTTAATATAAAAGCGCAATACTGCGAATATATGAAAAATAGGTTAATATAAAAGCGCCGCATTGCGAATGTATAAAAAATTGGTTTAAATAAAAACGCGATTTTGCGAAAATATATAAAATCGTTTGATATAAAAGCGCAGCGTTGCGAAAGTATAAAAAATACTTTTACAACAGGCTCCGGAAGGTATGCCTTTCTGCCGCACGTACACGCGGCAGAAAGGCATACCGGTGCAACCCCTGTCCGAACTGAGGCGGCAAAGGAAATGATACGGGAATGGTCGCCGGTATCGAGCGGAATTAGAACCCATTCCGGCAAGAATTGTTCTGCGGTTCTGTTCATCATTTCTAAAAAACGATTGCGTCAAATTGGATTATTACCGGTCGAAGATATACTTTTTTTTCCGTATGCGAAAAAAAATCCGCAAAAAAATAAAAATACCCCACAAATGGGGTATGCAGGTTTTGATTTCACCCGTATCTTTGCATCAAATTTATGAATCATTTTTTTGCAGACTCAAACTCCACGAAAAGCATACGGAAACGGCCGTCAGTCAGATGTGGAAGGAGAGATC
>JAITDQ010000067.1 GCA_031282485.1 Tannerella sp.
CAGGCGATTGATTATCTCAAGATACAAAAAAATATGTCGAAAAAAACATGCGCTGTTTATGATGAAATCCGGTCATTCTTTCCTATCTTTGCCGATGATACGCCAAAATACAGGGATATCGAAAAGATAAACGATTATTTGATGACTAAAAATTTATAAAGACAATGAAAGTTCCCGAAAAATATTACGATGAAGTTTTTGATTTCAAGGGACAATGGGACGTCCCGTCAAAGTGCGGACTGAAATTACTGACTTATAATGGGAAAATACACATCATAGTGACGGAACTGTACCAGGATAACCCCGGTACGTCCGTCACCTATGCCGGATATTCGCTGCTAAGGCAGATTTGCGAAAGCAGGGGCTTTTCCGAAAAGGAAGTGGTCTATCTGGAGTGTAATCCCGATACAAACTCGAAACTGTCGTTCTACGACGAAGAGGTTTTCCGGGTATCATTTCCCGAAATAAACGGGGAAAAAGGCCGACCCGATTACCGGCAGCTTTCATCCGACGAGATAAAATCTTTATTTTCCTGATATTAACCCGGTCGTTACGTCGAAACGAACGGCGTAATCCGACAAATTAAAAACACGTTTCTATGCAAAACAAATTCGACGACATACGTCCTTATTATTCTTCCGAAATTCCGCCGGCCATGCAGCGTATCGCCGGGAGCGAATATTTCGAAACGTTATCACAGTATATTTTCCCGAATGAAAACGTGGAAGATGTGAGGGAAAGGGTACGGAATATCCGTACGACCGACGAGTTCCAGCAAAAAATCATGTACTTCGTGAACCGGCAGATCATAGCGCGCTCCGTGTCGGAGCTGACTTACGGCGGACTTAACCGCTTGGAACGGGAAAAGAGTTATCTTTTCATTTCGAACCACAGGGATATCATGCTCGATTCCTCGCTGTTCCAGTATGTCCTCCATACCAACGGGTTCAGAACTACGGAAATAACTTTCGGAAGTAACCTGATGCATCCGCAATTAGTGGTCGACATCGGGAAAGCGAATAAAATGTTTAAAGTGATTAGAAGCAGCAATATCCGTAGTTTCCTCGAAAATTCGATGCACCTGTCGGAGTATATCCGCTATACGATCAGGGAGAAGGGCGAATCCGTCTGGATAGCTCAGCGCAACGGGCGCACCAAGGACGGCAACGACGTTACAGACCAGGGTATCATCAAAATGTTTTGCATGAGTAAGGCGACCGACCTGATTCTTTCCATGGGCGAACTGAATATCGTTCCCGTCGCCGTGTCGTACCAGATAGAATCGTGCGATTTCCTGAAAACACGCGAACTTTACCTCTCGCGCGACGGCAGGAAATACGTAAAACAGCCGGGCGAAGACCTCCAAAGCATATTGACGGGTATTTTTCAGCTTAAAGGCGCGGTCAACATAAGGGTATGCAAGCCCATTACGGCCGGCGACCTTGATATTGACTATAAATTCCCCAATGAATTTTATAAGAAGGTGGCGGCGCTTATCGACCGCCGCATCTACGAAAATTATAAACTGTATAACAACAATTTTATCGCGTACGACATCCGTTCGGGAAGCACGAAATACCGCGATTTCTATACGCCGGAGGAGAAGGAAATGTTCGTCGAACACTGCCACACCATGATTGAACAGATAGACGGCGACCGGGAGACGCTCCGGTACATATTCCTCGGAATATATGCCACACCGATCGAAAACGCGGAAAAAAATCCTATTTTTTTTAATAACTAAACTTTATGGATAACAGTATAAAACTTCAACACCTTTCACGCCCGGAGATAAAGGTATATCAGGAAAAAAAACTGACCGAACTGCTCGGATACGTAAACGCCCGCTCCGCATTTTACAAAGAAATGTTTGCGCGAGAGAATATCAATATCGCAAAAATAAAACATATTGAAGACCTGCAGCAGATACCCGTTACGACGAAACAGGACTTGCAGTTGCGCAATCCCGATTTCGTGTGCGTCCCCCCGTCCGAAATACGCGATTATGTGACGACTTCGGGGACGCTCGGCACGCCGGTCACGTTCGCCGATACGGCAAACGACCTGCGACGCCTCGCCCTGAGCGAAGCGCTGTCGTACGAATTTGCGGGCTGCCGGCCTTCCGACATCATCCAGCTCATGGTCACCGTCGACCGCTGTTTCATGGCGGGGCAGGCCTGCCAGCTCGGCAGCCTGAAGTTCGGCTCCGCACTGATTCGCACCGGGAACGGGATACCCGAACTGCAATGGAACGTCATACGCCGCCTCCACCCGACCGTATGCGCCTGTGTGCCGTCGTTCCTGCTCAAACTCATTGATTTTGCCACGGCGAACGGCATCGACTACCGCCGCAGTTCCGTGAAACGTGTGATATGCGTGGGCGAAACCGTCCGCACGAACAACCATACGTACAATATCCTCGGCGAGAAAATACACGCGCTGTGGCCGGAGCTTTCCATGCACGTAAACTATGCTTCGACGGAGATGCAGTCGTCGTTCAGCGAGTGTGAGGAAGAATGTGGGACGCACCACAAGCCCGACCTCACGATTGTCGAATTTCTCGACGACAGCGACCGCCCCGTAAAAGCGGGCGAACCCGGCGAAATAACGGTCACCACCATCGGCGTGGAAGGCATGCCGCTCATCCGCTTCAAAACGGGCGACGTCTGCTACCACTTCGACGAACCCTGCGCCTGCGGACGTAACTCCCTGCGCCTGGGACCTATCCTCGGCCGCAAAGGGCAGATGATAAAATACAAGGGCACAACGCTCTACCCCGCCGCACTGTACGACATCCTCGAAAATATCCCGGATGTAAAAAACTATATCGTAGAGGTCTATACGAATACTATCGGAACGGACGGCATACGCATCCTCGTAGGCAGCCCGAACAACAGCGAAGCTTTCATCAAACAGATAAAAGACCTGTTCCGCTCGAAAATACGCGCCGCACCGGAGGTGGTGTTCGAACCGGTCGAGCTGATCGCCCGCAAACAGATGCCCCCGACAAGCCG
>JAITDQ010000166.1 GCA_031282485.1 Tannerella sp.
AAGGAAGATGAAAAACTGTGGGGCGCATGGCGCTGGTATTGTGAAACGGGAAACGGTTTTACGGCCGACTGGGGCGCGCACATGTTCGACATCGCCCAGGCCGCCATTGGCATGGACGGTTCCGGCCCGGTGGAATACATCCCCAAAGGATATGGCGACGCAAAGTATCTGACGATGAAATATGCAAACGGTATTGTGATGACCGAACAGCCTTATCGTGATGATAATCCGTCGGCTCAAGGGATTCATTTTGCCGGTGATAAGGGCTGGTTGAAGGTGTCGCGCGGTTACATCGAATGTTCAAAGCCGGAGCTGCTGAAAAAAGAAGAAAAGAAAGTCGGCGCAGGAGAATATGAAGTAAGTTCCCCGCACATGCAGAACTTTATCGACTGTATCCGTTCCCGTAAAAAGACGATCGCGCCCGTCGAAGTGGGATGCAGCACGAGTACCTTATGCTGTCTTGCAAATATAGCGGTAGAGCTGAAACGTCCGGTCAAATGGGATCCCGCAACCCTGTCGTTTATCAACGATAAGGAAGCCGAGAATCATCGCCTGTACTGGTATAAATACCGCAACCCGTACACGCTCCCGTATTGTCCGAAACGATGATCCTGCTGAAAAAAAGAGAGGGCGCCCGTTTTTCTTGAGGCGCCCTCTTTTTTTTGATTTCCGCCCGGAGCGACATGCTGAAAAAATGTTCGCTTTCGCACGGAAAAATCCCCGGACAAGCCTATTTTTTCTCCGGCTCCTGATCCTGACTCTGACTTCCCATTGTCAGTCTGAAGCTTATCGGTACGGTATAAAACACACTAACGGGCTTCCCTTTATCTTTCCCGGGCGTCCATACCCCCGGCAGCGCTTTAACACAACGGACAGCTTCCGCATCGAGGAGAGGATGAACCGATTTTGCCACTTTCACATCCGTTATCTTACCTTTCGCCGTAACTACAAATGTTACATATACCCGACCCTGTATTTTTTGTGTGGCAGCTTCATACGGATACCTGATGCTGTCTGATATACATTTCAACAGAGCAACATCCCCTCCGGGAAATTGAGGCATTTGTTCGACAGTAGCATAAATGCTGTCTTTTACGTTTTGCCCCACGATTGCTGCATCCGTACATGCAGTAACCTTTTTTGAGGTGACTATATTTATTATGTCTTTTGCGTTCGGTTCCATGATTACTACATTCGTACCGTTTTGCGCTTTCAGATCGCCGTCCTGCACGGCAGTCGGAAGATATGCGCTTTCCCGTCCGGTTATCCCATGTTCAATCAATTGATTTTTACTGCTGAGTACATCGAGGCTGTTAAAAACCAGCAATGCGGCGACTAACGGCAAAACAAGTATGTATTTTGCCATTCCTGACTTTGATGTTTGTTTTTTGTTCATCATAAGAATTCGTTTTTTTAAAGGTGATACATTGAAGTTATTTATTATTTTTACTGTAGCCTTGTGATAAGTTAATCGCAATAAATGGAACTGGTAATGTTCGATATCGCATCCCGCATCAATAACCGAGCGGTCGGCCATGTATTCCAGGTTTATCCGTATGGCTCTTTTCATCAGCCAGATAAACGGATTAAACCAGCATGTGGCGCACATACATTCGGCAATCATCATGTCCGCCGAATGCCATTGCCCGGCATGCGTTTCTTCGTGGCGGAGGATTTCCCGCAACTCGTTTTCGGTGTACGATTCCGGGTCTAATACAATATATTTGAAAAACGAAAACGGCGTTTTCAGTCCTTTTTTTACGTATATTTTCCGGCCGTTTATTTCTACCGGCTTCGTCCCGGCCAACAGAAAAGCGATTTCCGCGATTTGTATTAATATTTTGACAATAAAATAAATGAATCCGATCACGTAGATTCCCAAAAGCATTTCCGGTATATGATTCCAAATGGAACGCGCCGTATTCGCCTGCCCCGTATCAGCCCAGACAATTACTTCATTCAAATAAAATGACGGGAAGATGATCCGGCTTTCAACCGTCTGTGTAAACAATTCGCTTTCAATGATTTGCACCGGAATGTTCCAAAGAGGATAAAGCAGTGAAAGCATAATAACAGACAATAACAACCAGCGTTTCCAGTGAAAAAACGTGTCGTTTCGGAAAAGCAGGCAATAGAAACCATACAATAATATGATTGCTATATTGACTTTGATGAGGAATACAAAGATTTCCATTTTTCGTTTTTATTTTCGTTCCCGGATTATCCGTATAATTTCATTCAGATCCTTTTCCGTCAGTTTTTCTTCTTTGGCAAAGAAAGTGACCATTTCCTTGTATGAATTTTGGAAAAAGGTAGAAACCGTATTCGCCATAAACAGACTTTTGTACTTGTCCTGTTTGATTTTCGGACGGTATTCATACGTATTTCCATACAGGCGGGAATTTACGTAACCCTTGTTTTCCAGCTTTTTCATAATCGTAGCAACCGTGGTATAAGGCGGTTTCGGACTGCCGGGATACATTTCCCGGAAATCCTTCACGAATCCCTTTCCGCGTTCCCAAACAAAAAGCATTAACTGTTCTTCCTGAGGTGTCAACTGTTCCATAATTCTGTCATTTATAGTTTTATATTCCGGCGGCAAATCTACGTAAACTACGTAGCATCTCCAAATAATACGTAGAAATTATTTCGTTTTTAATGTTATTTAATAGATTTCCCATTACAACCCGCCTGTCAATCCGGATAATTAA
>JAITDQ010000341.1 GCA_031282485.1 Tannerella sp.
GATGTTTTGTAATATTGCACCTTCAAATTACAGTATTATGGATATATATAACGATCTGGAACGGCTGAAAAGGCTTTTGGATGAAGGTGCGATTACGCGGGAGGAGTATGAGCGTGAGAAGGCGCACCTCTTATCTTCGCATTATTCCGTCAATCCTGCGGGGTGGGATTTGGGGATTGATGAAAAATCATTTGTCGTGCTGATGCATGCATCACAGTTTTTGTCGAGTTTTGTGGCTCCTTTGGTCATGTGGCTTCTGTTCAGGGAGAAAAGCCGTTCTGTCGACGAGGCCGGCAAGAACATCCTTAATTTTCAAATGAGTTATCTGCTTTATTGCCTGGCGTTGTTCCTGTCCTGTGTGGGAACTTTTCTGGTGCCTGCTGTGGCAATACTGATGCTTGTGTTTGTGGTTATCGCCATAGTAAAAGCGCTTAACGGCAAGAGCTGGAACTATCCGCTTTCGATCCGTTTCCTGAAATAAGATGACAGGGCAAATGAAAAAATACCTGATAGATATGACGGTTGTGGAGAACGCGCATCCCCACCCTGAATATTGCGTGCTGAAACTGACGGCCGGACGTAAACTGCCGGAGATGATACCGGGACAGTTTGTTCAGGTTCGCGTCGACGGTTCTCCGCATACGTTTCTTCGCCGGCCTGTATCCGTAAATTACGTTGACAGGCAGGCGAATGAACTCTGGCTTCTTATCCGCATAGTGGGTGAGGGGACGCGGCGGATGTCGGAATATCAGGCCGGCGATGTCGTGAACGTCATGCTTCCGCTGGGCAACGGCTTTTCCGTGCCGCAAATCCCGTCGTCGTCGAACCTGCTGCTCATCGGCGGCGGCGTCGGTACGGCTCCGATGCTTTACTTTGGCGATACGCTGAAAAGCATTGGTTTCAACCCCGAATTTTTACTTGGTGCGCGTTCGAAGGACGACGTCATGCAGCTCCCGGAATTTGAAAAGACGGGCGTGACTTACGTTACGACGGAAGACGGTTCTCTGGGCGAAAAAGGTTTTGTGACGAATCATACCGTCCTCGCGGCGAAGAAATTCGACCGCGTCTATGCCTGCGGCCCTGAACCGATGATGCGTGCCGTAGCGCGATATGCAAAAGCGGCGGGAATATCGTGCGATGTTTCCCTCGAAAACACGATGGCATGCGGGATGGGAGCCTGCCTGTGCTGCGTCGAAAAGACGGTGAAGGGAAACGTTTGCGTCTGTACGGAAGGACCGGTGTTTAATATAAATCAACTGACATGGCAGATTTGACGACGACAATAGGAACGGTGACAATGAAAAATCCGGTGATGACGGCCTCCGGCACGTTCGGATACGGGACGGAATATTCGGATTTTATCGACATATCCGCCATAGGAGGTATCATCGTGAAAGGTACTACCCTGGAGGCGCGTGAAGGCAATCCCTCTCCGCGCATGGCGGAAACGCCTTCGGGAATGCTTAATGCCGTAGGCTTGCAGAATAAGGGGGCTGATTATTTCATACGGGAGATATATCCCGTGATACGGGAGATAGATACGAATATGATCGTCAACGTAAGCGGTTCGTCGGTTGACACGTATGTCGAATGTGCCGAAAAAATGGCGGCGCTGGAGCGTATACCCGCTATCGAACTGAATATTTCGTGTCCGAACGTGAAGCAGGGGGGAATGGCTTTCGGCGTATGCGCATCGTCGGCCGCGGGGGTTGTCCGTGCGGTTCGCAGCGTATATCCGAAAGTGATGATCGTCAAACTGTCGCCTAACGTGACGGATATAACGGAGATCGCCCGTGCGGTCGAAGCGGAAGGAGCGGACGCCGTTTCGCTTATAAATACCCTGCTTGGTATGGCCATCGATGCGGAACGGCGCAAGCCTGTGCTGTCGACCGTCACCGGCGGACTGTCCGGCCCGTGTGTGAAACCGGTCGCCTTGCGTATGGTATGGCAGACGGCGCGCGCCGTTAAGATACCGGTAATCGGGCTTGGCGGCATCTCTTCGTGGAAAGACGCCGTCGAGTTTATGCTTGCCGGCGCCGCAGCCGTACAGATTGGAACATACAACTTCATAGACCCGGAAATATCGTTGAAAGTCATTAAAGGCATTGATGATTATTGCGACCGGCACGGGTTCCGTTCGGTTCGCGAACTGACGGGGGCGCTGGAATTGTAAAAACAGAGACAAAAAAACAGGAATCGTAGAATGGGAAAATATTTGGCAGTGTTTTTTTTGTTTTTCTTCTTCGGCGCGGGTGTGGCGTCGCAGCATATTCATATCCCGGATGAAGCGTTTAAAGCCTTTCTGGTTGCGCATTTCGACGCTGACGGCGACGGCGAAATATCGGAACTTGAAGCGAAAGCCGTTACACGGATGAAATTCCCGACCGAAAATATTTCTTCCATTGCGGGGATAGAATATTTTACGGAGCTGGAGGAGCTGGACTGTTCGCCGGCAAACCCGTTTGCCGAAGGTTTGCTTACCTCGTTCGACGTAAGCCGTAACCGTTCGCTTCGGAAGCTGTACTGTTACAACAACGCGCTCGATACGCTCGACGTCAGTCATAACCCGCTGTTGACGGACTTGAACTGCCGGAATAACAGGATAAAAACGCTCGACATCAGTCAAAACCGGTTGCTGGAAGAGCTGATTTGCGATGACAATGAAATAGATTCGCTTGACGCCGGCCGGTGTGAATCGCTGACATACCTTAGCTGTAGCCGGAACGCACTCACGTCGCTGAATCTCGGCGCGTGTGTGATACTGCGTTTTCTGGACTGTTCGGGAAACCTCCTTACGACGCTTGATGCCGGCAATAATCCCGCTTTATGGAAAGTGAACTGTTCGCATAACCGGCTGGCAAAATTGGATGTAAGCCGTCAGGCGAACCTCAGCGATTTGGACTGCGGGAGTAACCGCCTTGATACGCTCGACGTCAGCCGCAATGCCGCCTTGAGCGAACTGGAATGTAGCATAAATAAACTGACTGCGCTTGATGTGAGCCGTAACGGCAACCTGAAAAACCTGTACTGTAACGCCATGCCGACGCTGCAATCCGTTTATTTCAACCGGGATAATGATATCCGCAAAATAAGTTATTCGAAGGAAACAACCGTTCTTTATGCCGTTGACGAAGCCGGTATGGCGCAGATTACCGTTTTTGAGTACAAAGAAGAGGCGTTGACGGTAGTGACTCCGGACGCACCGTCCGGGAAGCGCCGGAACAGCCGGGATGCCGGCGCCGGCACCGATGCGGAAAAGCGCGCCGGACGCAGCCGGACGGAACAGCGCACGTTTACGGACGAAGAAATAAGCGAATCGGAAAGGCGAAAACGGGAAGTGCGCCGAATGGCTGAAGCAAACCGTCATTATGCAGAGATTAAGCATGCGGAGAAAGAGGCGAAACGCGAAGAATTACGTTCGTTTGCGGGTCATATCGCATTTCCCGATTCGGCTTTTAATGCGTATGCCGTATCAAATTTTGACGCGAATGGCGACGGTTTTGTTTCCGGGCCGGAAGCGAGAGCGGTTAAAACGGTCGACTGTTCGGGAATGAATATCTCCTCCCTCGAAGGAATTGCATATTTCACATCGCTCGAAACGCTCGTATGCAGCCGGAACAGGATTACGGAACTGGACTTGAGTTTCAATCCTTCGCTCACGACGCTCGATTGCAGCCGTAACCGGCTGAACCGGCTCGATGCAGGGGAAAATCAACGGCTGACAAGCCTGCGCTGTTCAAGTAATAATTTAGTCGTTATAGATGTCGGCAGGAATACGCTGTTGACGGAATTACGCTGCAGTTCGACGCGTCTCATTGAGCTTGACGTGAGTAAAAACGCAAAACTTACAACGCTGGAATGTGGAAATAATCATCTCGAAACGCTTGATTTGAACCGTAATTCCGCACTTGATACCCTTATCTGCAATGATAACAGGCTGAAAGACCTGTCCACCGGTCATCTCGACCGGCTTGCAAAACTTGACTGCAGCGGGAACCAGATGGAGAACGTCCTCGTTTCCCGCAACAAAGCGCTGAAAGAACTTAATTGCAGTAACAACCGGCTCTCGTCGATTGATGTTTCGGAAAACCCGTCCCTCGTAACGCTCGATTGCGGCAATAATTTCCTGACATACGTCGACCTGACGAAAAACCGTTTGCTGGAAAATTACTACTGCTACGGTAACCGGATAGAACGTATAGACGTCAACGAGATACCTTCGATGAAGCATCTCCGGTGTATGAACAATCCCATGACGGAGATAGACATACGTGCACATGCTTCGCTGAAGATAGTGGAACTCGCCCCGATGCCTTCGTTGAAAGTTTTACATTGCAGGAGTATCTTCATGTATACTTCCCTGGTATATCCTTACACAACAAAGGTGGCTTTGGGGAAAGGTGGTAATTAATATTTAATTTTTATGATTTTATGATGATGTACAGTATAAAAGAAAATATCATACGGCTGTTTGCGGTATGTTTTATAATGTTTGCCCCGGGATGTACGGACAGAGATGACCCGTTAAACCCCGAACTTCCGGATGCACCGGAAAATATTTCTTATGAAAAACTGAAGGATTATTCATTCGACGACTTGAAAGGACTGGAACGGCAACTTATCGGTAATTCGCTGCCGTTTTCCTTGAATATCGTCGGAGACAGGGCAAAGTATGAAGGCAATGTGCAGATGCGCATTTACAAGGTGACGGCAGAGACGGATTATCCTGTCGGTGGCGGCAGCGGTTCGGCGGCAAAAATAAACCTGTCGGGAATACTGATTGTTCCTCCGCCGGGAGAAGGCCGTAAATGCAGGCAGGTTATAGCGCCTCCCTATACGTATGTAATGAAACGGGACGCGCCGACGTTGCGGGTGGCGGACGACAACCTCGATTCGTCCCTGATGTTCTGGCTGATTGAAGCCTACCGGTCTGGCTTTTCGGTTATGATACCCGATTATCCGGGTTTTGGCGATTCTTACGGACAGTGTTTTATCCCTTACGTCGAAAAGGAAACAATGGTTCGCACGACGGTTAAATTTGTAGAAGCCGCCCGGTCGGCGCTCGTGAAGGAAAAATATGATAAAACGGACGGTTTCATCATATCGGGATATTCGCTTGGCGCATACGTGTCGCTGCAGCTGGCGCGCGAGTTTGAAACAAACGCTTCCATGACGGACGTGGCTGTCGACCTGCTCATTGCGGGCGGCTCTCCCTGCAACCTGCTTCACGAAGCCGACCTGATACGCGCCTCCGTCAATCTCCCCCAACCGCATCTGTTCCCGCTGGCATTGCTGGGTTATAAGAAGAACAGTTATCCGCACCTCTCAATGACGGATTACCTGAAAGAACCGTATGCCTCCGGGACGGCTGTATACTTGGACGGACAGCATGATGATTTCGAGAATTTTTTCACGAAAAATACGGCAGACCTGTTCACCGTAAATTTCCTGAAAAACGAAGGTATGGACGAAGTGAATAAAATACTCGAAGATAACAGCGTGAAACCCTGGAAGAATAAATGTAAATTAATTCTGGTTCACGGGACGGATGATGAAACCGTTTATTACCGTCAGGCGAAAGATTTTTCGGAGGAACAGAAAAAATACGGCGGCAGCGTATCTTTCGTCGACGTCGCCGGAACACACACGAGTGCAGGGATATGGTTTTTCCTGAGATTGTATGCCGAACTGGAAAATTTATAATTTTTATAGATATGCGATTGTTATTATCGTAAAAATTCTTATATTTGTCAGCGAAAATCATCAAAAACGGATCATGATGTAAACCGGATATGCCGGAAGACTGTTTTTATGTTATGTATTGTGGGATTTTTAATAACTAAATACGAATGATATGGACTTTTCAAGTATTACGGTTGAAAATATTGTTTTAGTAGGCTCCCTGTTGTTATTTGTCAGCATTATAGCCGGGAAAACGGGTTACAGGTTCGGGGTTCCGACACTGGTATTGTTCCTGATTGTTGGTATGGTATTCGGTTACGACGGCGTGGGACTGGAGTTTTCAAGTCCCAAGACGGCGCAGCTTATCGGCGTTCTGGCGCTGAATATTATTTTGTTTTCCGGAGGTATGGATACGAAGTTTTCGGAAATAAAACCTGTCCTGCCGCAAGGTATTATCCTTGCTACGTTCGGCGTTCTGTTTACGGCGTTGATTACGGGAGTTTTCATCTATTTCATCACCCGGCATGTTTTCACGGCCATTTCGTTCTCGTTTCTTGAGGCAATCCTCCTGGCGTCCGTGATGTCGTCGACGGATTCGGCTTCGGTTTTTGCTATATTGGGCGCCAAAGGGCTTGTCCTGAAAGAGCGTCTTCGTCCGCTGCTGGAGCTTGAGAGCGGCAGTAACGACCCGATGGCTTACCTGCTGACAATTACTTTTATACAGTTTATACAGATAGGAGAGGGGAGTCTCTGGTCTGTCGCCGTGACGTTTGTCCTGCAACTTGTCATCGGTGCGGCGCTGGGTTACCTGCTCGGACGCTTTGCCGTGAGGCTGATAAACCGTATTGATATTGACAACAAATCGCTGTATCCGGTGCTTTTGCTGACGCTGCTGTTCATCGTTTTCTCGGTAACGAATTATCTCAAAGGTAACGGGTATCTGGCCGTGTATATCAGCGGACTTGTGGTCGGTAATTCCAAATTCATACACAAGAGGACGTCCAAGAAATTTATGGACGGTATGACGTGGCTTTTCCAGATCGTGATGTTCCTGACGCTGGGACTTCTTGTCAATCCGTCGGAACTGCTGCCGATAGCGGGCATTGGCCTTGCCATAGGATTTTTTATGATATTCGTATCGCGTCCCATGGCCGTGTGGCTGTGTCTGGCGCCGTTTCGCAAGATGTCGTATAATGCAAGGCATTATATTTCGTGGGTAGGCCTGCGCGGCGCCGCGCCGATTCTGTTTGCAACCTATCCGTTGACATCGGACATACATGTAGGGGAAATCATATTCAATATCGTGTTTTTTGTGACGTTAATGTCGTTGCTCATACAGGGTACGACCGTTCCGTCGGTAGCGAGGTGGCTGGGACTTGCCGGCGTGAGCAAGCCGCAAAATCAACTGTCGACATTCGACGTCGATCTGTCGGATGAAATCAAATCGAGCATGTCGGAGATTACGCTGTTGCCCGAACACCTGAAAGGCGGAAACCGCATAATGGACTTGCCGATGCCGGAAAATACGCTTGTCGTCATGGTTAAAAGAGACGATCGCTACTTCGTCCCCACCGGCTCCACAACGCTCGAAGCCGGCGACGTCATGCTGCTGATTTCCGATAACGACAAGACGCTCGAAGAAACTTACGGCCAGATGAGTTCTGCGAAAACGTAATGACCATAATTTGTTGTAAACCAACAAGAAACACAGGCTGTAATCCGGAAAGCGAACTAGGCCAATCAAACATCTTCAGGCGTCAAAACATTGATATGCAAATGGTCTTCAATCTTAGCCAGCGTATCAAGCGTCAAGTTCTCGTGACCTTTCAAAATCTTGCTAATATACTGCTGAGAAACGCACATCTGTTCTGCCAGCGCCTTTTGCGTCATTCCCAGTTCTTCCATTCTGTCAAGCATAAGCATAGCAATATGCTGCGAATATCTAAGCCACGATCTGTTTTCTGCACGATATACAGCTTCAGTACGCCATTTCGAAGGCGTTTTCGACTGATATTTACGTAATTTATTAACTGCTTCTTTCATAATACTTAATTTATAATTCATTAATATATTCCTCAAAACCCGCATCATCCACAATCCCGTTTTCAATTAGAAACCTCCGTACCCGTTCAATTTTCGCAAGCTCCGCTTTCGTATGTGCCCGTTCCTGCATAGTAGCCGTCAGTTTGATAGCCCCGCCTGTGATAATAAAAATCCCCTGATTCAGTTTCAGAGCATAAACCCGTAACCACGAAGCATGCCCCTTTCTTCTGTCAATCCTGCCTTTTTGCCTTTCAATACAAATCTCTTTTATATAGTTATTCAACGGTCGAAAAACAGAATCCACCACAACCGTTGAACTGACCCCAAGCAAGATATCCTCAAGCGCCTCGCTGTCATCAACAGTCTCCTCTATAGCCGTATTGATGTCGATAATACCATAATAATCACGTAAATCCTTGAAATTCGACTTAAAAAACGCTCTAAGCCAAACCACATCATTCCACCGATTAAACAGTATAGACAATTCATTATCATCTTCGTCTTCGAATCGAACAGCCCAAAGACAACCATCGCCCGTAATATCATCAAACGTCATTTTTCCAATTTTAAATACGCCGCAAATGTAATGGAAAATTTCATATAAAACAACTTTTAAGTTGTATTTTTATCCCTTGCAAATT
>JAITDQ010000362.1 GCA_031282485.1 Tannerella sp.
GTTTTTTGTAAATTTTCCGTCCTTACCGGCAAATATTCTTTTTTAAGCCGGCGGAACTCGCGTTGTGCACGGAATACGGCGACTGCATTTTTAAGATTACCCGTTATGAAAAATTTAACGGCGGCGATTACATCCAGCCAATAACGGATGCGGAGTGTTTTCTGCATGTCCTTTTCCGGTAGATTTTTATACAGCATAAGCAGGTTATTACGGAAGTTGAGGAATGTTTTATGCGGGCTTTCCACGTTCAACGTGGCGCCTCCCACATGGTAAACGACCGATTCCGGCGTACAGACAATCCGGTATCCGCGCGAACGCAACCTCCAGCACATATCGATCTCTTCCTGATGAGCAAAAAAACGGGCGTCAAGTCCTCCTTCTTTTTTATATATTCCGGTGCGTATAAAAAGGCATGCGCCTGTTGCCCATAATATGTCGGTTTGCCGGTCGTATTGCCCGTTGTCTTCTTCGACGACATACATGACGCGTCCGCGGCAATACGGATATCCGTATTTGTCGATGAAACCTCCCGCCGCACCTGCATATTCGAAATATTCCCTGTTGCGTTGGGAACGAATTTTCGGCTGTACGGCCGCTATGGATTTGCCGGCGTCCAATGCGGCTAACGGGGCGTCAAGCCAGCCGGGCGTTACTTCCACGTCACTGTTGAGTAATACCGTATATGCGGAATCAATCCTGCTTATCGCTTTATTGTAACCTTCGGCGAAACCATAGTTTTTGTCGAAAACGATGAGCCTCACGGAAGGAAATTTCTCTTTAAGCATTGCGACGGAATTATCTGTCGAACCGTTATCCGCCACAACGATTTCGGCGATTTCCGAAGGCGTGTTTTCTATTACGGACGGAAGAAATTCTTCCATTAACGCCTTTCCGTTCCAGTTTAATATGACAACCGATACTTTCATTTTTAAGTTAAACAGTTAATAAGTAAATATTTGTGACTTCTCGTTTGGCCGGTCTGATCTGCGATGCTGATTTCTAATCAACAGACGAAGAACCGTCAACCGTTTCTCTCTTATGTTTCCAGCGTTTATGCGTCCAAAGCCAGAATGCCGGGTCGCGCAGGATAGATTTTTCCATACGCCGGATGTATTCTTCGGTAAGACGAAATTCGGGCGTTTCCCCGGGATTGTCCGTCATAAGCTGGAAATCAACGGAATAATATCCCCGTTTTATTTTTTTTACATCGACAAATATAACGGGAATATCGAATTTTTTGGCAAGCCGTTCGGGGCCGGTCAGTATGGCCGATTCCTGATTGAGAAAGCGACTCCAGTAATGGATATTGGCTTTACTTGGCGTCTGGTCGGCAATGAAAACGATAAGGCAGGGCGTTTTTGTCTGTTTTAGCCCGACGATGTCGCGCACGACTTCATTCTTTTTTATGCATAAAGCCTGAAAACGTGTACGTAAATAGACAAACAGCCGGTCAAACGCTTTGTTCGTTAACGGACGGTAGACCTGATGCACCTGCACGTCGCCGCCGAAACAGACCGGAAACCCCGTGAACCACTCCCAGTTTCCGTAATGACCCATTACAAGTATCATACACGTGTGTCCCTGAGCCAGCAGAGGTTGTATCATTTCGGGATTGTTAAGGCGTGCGCGGCGTAACAGTTCATTCCGGGATATCCCCGCCAATTTTATCGTTTCGACGATATAGTCGGCAAAATGATGATAAAACCTCCGTTCAAGTTTGCGCAGTTCTTCGGCCGGTTTGTCGGGAAATGAATTTTTCATGTTGATTCTTACGACCTTCCGTCGATAATGAATGAGATGATATGTAATAAAGTACAGTATGTCGGACAGTACATATAATACCGGCACAGGCAGTAAGGCATGTATTTTCACCCATATAAACAAGATGATGTATAAAATTTTATTTCCCATTGTTCAGTCGGTTATTTCAGCTGTTAAAGCGGTTTTATTTTCGTTCCAGCCCGTCATTCGTACAGCCCGGATTGTGTTACAGAGTTCCTTTTGATATGTGATTTCCGTTTTTATATAATTTTCGGTGAATCCATACATGAATTTCCCCTTTTTGGCATGTTCAAACAGAACCTTTCCCGTTTGACCGATATGCGATTCGTAAAAATCCTGCAATCTCTTTTCGGACAGGTCAAGAAGCTGTTTACTCCGTTCATGTTTGATTTTGTGCGGAACAACAGGCGTGATTTTAAGCGCCTGAGTATTCGGCCGTTCCGAATAGCTGAAAACGTGCAGTTGCGTGAAGGGGATGCTTTCGATGAAAATTTTACCTTCATTGAAAAATTCCTCCGTTTCGCCGCGTGTCCCTGCGATGACGTCTACTCCGATGAACGCATCAGGCATAAATTTCTTGATTTGTTCGGTACGTTCACGAAACAGGACATTATCATATTTGCGATGCATAAGTTTCAGGACGGCATTGCTCCCGCTTTGCAAAGGGATATGAAAATGAGGCATAAAATGTTTGCTTCCGGCGACAAACGATATGATTTCGTCTGTTATAAGGTTCGGTTCGATAGAAGATATACGGAAACGGGAGATGCCGTCGATAAAGTCCAGTTCCCTGATGAGATCTATAAACTTGTCCCCGGTACTTTTGCCGAAATCACCGATATTGATACCGGTAAGAACAATTTCCTTACCGCCTTCTTTTGCCACATTTTCAGCCTGCTTTACGATATCCGCTATCGTACCGTTCCGGCTTCCGCCGCGTGCGAGAGGAATGGTGCAGTAAGTGCAAAAATAATCGCAACCGTCCTGTACTTTCAGAAAATGACGGGTGCGGTCGTCGGCAGAGCATGAAGGAACAAACGTGCGGATATCCTTCATCGGGGAGGTAATGATGTTTTCTGCGGAACGTTCTTTTTTGTTTACGACGTCCTGTATATACCGGGCGATATCGGATTTCTGCTGTGAACCCAGTACAAGGTCAACCCCATCTATCCCGGCGACTTCTTCCGGTTTCAGCTGAGCGTAACAACCCGTTACGATGACGTAAGCCGAGGGGTTCAGTTTGTTTATTTTCCGGATCATCTGCCGGCATTTTTTGTCGGCCGGTTCTGTCACGGAACATGTATTTATTATACAGAAGTCTGCATTTTCTCCCGGTCGAACCTTGCGAACGCCCAAAGCCGACAATTCTTTGCCGACCGTCGATGTTTCGGCAAAATTCAGTTTACAGCCCAAGGTATAAAAGGCCGCAGTTTTGTTCTCAAACACATTCGTATCCGTCATAAAATATAAATTGGCCTGCAAATTTAAGCAAAATGAAGAAAGATTGGACGTTGTTTTTATCTCATTATCCGATTATTTTTATATTTTAGCATCTCACAGGATAAGATGTTAATATTTTTTTGTGCCGGAATCGTATCGGAAAAGTATATTCTTTTCTTATGGAATAAAGAAATGAAGGCCGGAAAATTCTCTCGTACATTATATTATATACCATAATTTCTCCCGAAAAAACATGCTCAAAAAACATGTTTTGCAACACATTGTTTATTAGCTGCTTGAGAAAAAAAGATGATTTTTTTGAAAAAAAATAGTAGAAATGTTTGGATGGTAAAAATCAACTCCATATCTTTGCACCCGCTTTAAAAGAAAAGCATGGTAAAGAGAAATACTGAAAGGACAAAAAAAGCAGAATGATTAATTTGTTAATCGCTGATTTTTAGCGTTCTTGTAAAATGTTGAAAAAAACACTTCAAAATATTTGGAGGTTAAAAAGAAAAAGTATTATCTTTGCAGTCCTTTCGCCTTAAAAAATCGGGCAAAAGCGAGCAAAAAAAAGAGTTCTTTGAAAAGATAAATATGAAAACAAGATGTAGTACGAGGGGTAATTGAAAAATTACTTTAGATATGGAGATAAGGAGTGAGAGATCACGAGATATTGAAAGGAAGT